>JAFXJE010000178.1 GCA_017532485.1 Peptococcaceae bacterium
AAAAATGCCTCCAATGGGTCACTATGGCGACTCTGAATTAGAAATTGGTCGTGTTTGCGTTCAATTAGCTTCTCCAGACTTTAAATATTTAAGTGGTGAAACCTTAACATTAGAAGGTGGTATGGGTTTAAGACCATAAGAATAAAAGAGCATATTACAGAAGCCCTTGTCGGTGGTTTTTCAGCCGACAAGGGCTTTTTGCATAATTTAGCAGAATTCACGCAGGCTATAAATAAAGGCGGGTGATTTATCGTGAAATTTACACAACGCGAAATAAGACAAATTTTTTTAGCTTGCGGGATGATGTTAATGATGGGGTGGTTTACGCTTTACAGCAGTTATATGTGGCAGGAAGAAGCAGTAGGGCAAAGCGATTTGGCGACAGAGAAGCAGGTGCCAGTGCTGATGTATCATCATTTAGTGCCGCAGGCAGAGGTGTATGGGATTTTTGCTGATAATAATATTGTGATTACGGTTGAAAAATTTAGGGAACAAATGACTTGCTTAAAAGAGCAGGGTTATCAAACTATCAGCTTGGCACAGTTGCAGCGTTTTTTGGTGGGAGAAGAGGAACTACCACAGAAAAGCATAGTGCTTACATTTGATGACGGCTATTTGAGCAATTATAAATATGCTTATCCTATTTTGCAGGAGTTGGGCTATCATGGAGTTATATTTCTTTTAACAAGTGTAGTAGAGGAACAGCCCCAACAGTATACAGCACGAGGGGTACAATATTTGAGCTGGCAGGAAATTGCTCAGATGGGGGATGTTTTTGAGTTTGGCTGTCATACGGACCATTTGCATAAATTAACGCTTTCAGGCAAAGGAATTTTAACAGCAGCATCACCGACAGAAGTTGCAGCTGATTTGGAACTAGCACGCCAAAAAATGGGTGAAGTCAGCTATTATTGCTATCCTTATGGTCATTATACAGAGCGAACTATTGAAACCTTGGAACGTGAAGGGGTAAAGCTGGCTTTTACTATTGGTGCGGAGCATGTAAAACGAGGAGATGACCCTTTGCGTTTAAAACGCTGGGATATGTATCAATATGAATTACAGGAAGTTTTAGAAGCGATACAGTAAAAATCGGCGTTGGATAAGCTCTCAGTTTGTGTTACAATGGAGGAAAGTTTTTTTGATGGTGGTGAGAAAAGTGCGGCTGCGAACATTGCGATGGTGGAAAAAGTATAAATTAGTTTGGCTGGCATTGCTTGGCTGGACAATTATGGGTGCAGCAGCTTTGTTTTTTCTCGGTTATAATGTTTTGGATTTGCGTGGTGGCTTGCCGAAAATAGAACCACTTTACGAAGAAAAAGTTGAATTAGCAGCAGTAGAAGAAATTGTAGTACAGGCTGAGGGTGTACGCTTGGAAATGGCAGAAAGTTATCATGTGCGAGATTTGACTATTCAGCTTTATGGTGCAGACTATCAAGGTCAAGAAGTTGCCTATCAGGAAGAAGAAGGCAAACTTTATTTGTATTATCAGCCATATCCGATAACAGCTAATGCTTACGGTTATCATCAAGAACCGGAAGTAGTTTTGAGGCTGCTTTTTCCAGCAGACCAATATCGGTTGATTACGGTGCAGGGAAATTGGCTTGTGGGGGAATTTCGGCAAATGGCGACAGAATTGTTGGATTTGCAAATTGCGCATGGCAGTATTTTCGTGGTGGACAGCACCTTAGACCGTCTGCAGATAGCTACAACTGATAGTGAAGTTAATTTACAGGATAATCAGATTATTCAATTTAAATTAGATAATTTAGCGGGAGAAAGTATTTTATATAATAACGAGATTACGTATTGGCTTTATAACAGTCTTTGGGGTAATTTAGACAGTTGGAGCAAAAAGATTAAAGGTAATTGGCAGCTATCTTGTCGTTGGGGTGATATTTCCTTAGCAACGAAAAAACAGCCAGATAATTTACTCTTAGATATTTGGAGCAAAAGAGGAGTTATAGAAGTTGGCTATGATAAAGATGCTTGGGAAAATATTATGGATACAGCCTGTCAAGAAGGTCATTTGCAAGCTAAGATAGGACAGGGAAAAAACATTCTCACTATTGAAAATAGGGAAGGTAAAACGAGCTTGGCTCAAGATAAGAAGAGATTTGTCTATGAATAAAAATAAAGTACCGACAAAATTTTGTCGGTACTTTATTTTTATTCTAATACGCCGAAAGTATAGCCGTTGGCTCTTGCTTGGTCGATAAAGTCACCCATGATTTCTGTATTGGTAGCAGAAACAGCGTGTAATAAGTAAATAGCACCGGGATGGAGACAGTCAACTACTTTAGTCAAAGCTTCAGCAGGGTCAGGCTGGTTATTGGTTTCCCAGTCGCGATGGGCAAAACTCCAAAAAACGCTGGTGTAACCAAGCTGCTGGACAAGTGCCAGAGATTGTTCACTGTGAATACCTGCAGGATAACGGAAAAGATACATGGTATAGCCAAAATTTTCTTCGACATAACGATGGACAGCCATGATTTCTTCGACTTGTTCCTCCATAGATTGAGTAGGTAAGCCTGCCGCAGGGTGAGTTAAGCTATGATTACCGATAACATGCCCTTCGTCAATCATACGCTGAATTAGTTCAGGATTTTTCTTTACATAATCCATAGTTACAAAGAATACAGCAGGACATTGTTTTTCTTTAAGTACATCAAGAATTGCTGCTGTATAGCCGTTTTCATAACCTTCATCTAAAGTCAGATAGATGGTAGAAGTAGGTTCTGCGATAAAATAAGCATCATATTGACCATATTTATTTTGACCATTGACAGCACCTAGAGGACGATTTTGCTCGTCAGTATGAACACCTTGTCCCCAACCGGCAGGGGTATTATCTAAGTCGGCTAAGGTTTCTGGAATAATGATACCATCAATTTCGTGCTCGACAGTTTGGTTAAGCCAAGTATCATCTTGCCAAAAATTCTGAACAGGCTCGCTGCAAACGGATGAACCTAAAGCTAAGGATATAATTAAAGTTAGTGTTGAAATAAACTGCATAAAACCACCTCCATATAAGAATATCTTAAGCTTCACAGGCAAAAAAAGCAAGTCGGAGTCGATGTTTTTTTGCAGGTAAAAATAGGAATTTGTCGTTAAATTTAAAAAATAGATGTGTAAATATTTTTAATGGATTAATGCTGAAAAAAGACTAGAATTATGAATTCTCTAGGAGTATAATAACTAGCGTTATGCATGGTAAATGCTGAAAATTTAGAGAAAAAGAGATGAGAATGTTGGCTAGCAATGTAAAAGGTTTTATTCAACGTGAAATTTTATCTACGCTTAAAGGTGACATTGTCGGTGGTATTTCTGTAGCCTTTGTTGCCTTGCCTTTAGCTTTGAGCTTTGGGGTATTATCTGGTGCAGGGGCAGCAGCCGGTGTTTATGGGGCAATTTGTACTGGTATTTTAGCTTCCATGTTTGGGGGCGCAAAAGCACAGATTTCCGGTCCTACCGGGGCGATGACTGTTGTTTTGGTGTCGATGGCAGAAAAGTATGGCATGGACGGCTTGGTGGCAGCTATGCTGTTGGCAGGTATTTTCCAAATTATTATGGGTATTTTGAAAATCGGGAAATACATTCGTTTGATGCCAAAGCCTGTAATCGTAGGTTTTACTAATGGTATTGGGATTTTGATTTTTATTAATCAATTCAAATATTTTGAAATGAGTCCTTTATTATGTATCGTTTCAATTTTATTGATGTTGATTTTGCCAAAAATTAATAAAAAAATACCTTATGCAATTATTACTTTAATAGTTGGGACAGTAATTGCTCAAATGTGGGTGCCACTGCCGGAAGAATATTTGGTAGGAACTATTCCATTAGTAATGCCAACTTTACAAATTCCTGATTTTACGGCAGTAAATTTCTTTGATGTATGTCAAGCTGGTCTTATTTTAGCTTTCTTGGGGGCAATTGAGTCCTTGTTATCTGCCTTGGTAGTAGACGAGATGACATCTACTAAACATAATAGTGACCGTGAAATTTTAGGGCAAGGTATTGCCAATACTACAGCGGCTTGTTTTGGTTTCTTAATCGGGACTGGGGCAATTGCTCGTTCCGTAGTAAATGTTAATGCCGGTGGTCGTGGTAGAATGTCCGGTATTATCCATGCTATTGTATTATTGTTATTGATGTTTGTTTTTGGTGATTTAGCAGCGATAATTCCACTTCCTGTTTTAGGTGGTATCTTGATGGGTACTTCTTTAAGAATGGTGGAATACGAAGAAAGTCTGCGTTTATCCAAAGCTTCCAAAGAGGCTTTTGTAGTTATCGCTGTAACAACTGTCTTAACTTTTACCGTAGATTTAACTTATGCTGTAGCAGTTGGGACAATGATTTCCGCGTTAGCTATGCTCTTTAATGTTGCTAATGGTTATTTAAAAGAATATCCTGTACCATGCAGCAATTTACAGAAACGCGTAAAATCTTTTACTATTCAAGGGCCTATGTTTTTCTTAGTGTCTGACGGGATTATTAATTCCTTAGAGGTGGCTTGTAAGGACGCTGAAATTGTAGTTATTAATTTGAGCCATGCTCAAGTAGTAGATATTACGGGGATTATCGTTTTAGGTCAAATGAAAGAACATTTGGCAATGCATGAAACAAGAGTAATCTTTACTGGTATGGGTGAAGAAACTTATCAAAAAATGTTAAAATTGGGCATCTTAGATGGCAGCGAGGAAGTTATTAATAAGGGTGACAAATTAGAAGCCGTAGAATATGCTCAGGCTTTGGCTCATGGTGATGAAGCTTGTGCTTGCCAAATTATGTCTGAACATGACAAAATGATAGCGGAAGAAGAACATTAAAAGTCAAGAAAGAGGATTTTAAGATGAAAGTATTATTGGTAAATGGCAGTCCGAAAGAAAAGGGTTGTACCTATACAGCTTTGGCAGAAGTTGCAGCAACTTTAGAGCAAAATGATATTGAAACAGAAATTTTTCATTTGGGGACAGAACCTGTGGGCAGTTGTCGTGCTTGTCTGTCTTGTCGGAAAACAGGACGCTGCATTTATGATGACGTAGTTAATGTGCTTATTGACCGTCTTGATGAATTTGATGGTTTTGTTTTCGGGACACCAGTACATTATGCGGGTGCTTCCGGCATGATGACTGCTGTAATGGATAGATTGTTTTATGTAGCCTCAAGTAAATTAGCTGATAAACCTGCAACAGCAGTAGTGAGCTGTCGTCGTGGTGGTGCTAGTGCAGCTTTCGACCAAATGAACAAATATTTCACAATTGCCAATATGCCGATTGTGACTTCTCAATATTGGAATCAAGTGCATGGCAACACACCAGAAGATGTAAAACAAGATTTAGAAGGTCTGCAAACAATGCGTACTTTAGGTGTGAATATGGCGTGGTTGTTAAAATGTATTGCTGCTAGTAAAGCGGCAGGTATTGAAGCACCAACTAGAGAAGCACTCGTAAGAACAAATTTTATTCAATAAAATGAAAGTCCTCCGATATTTGACTGATTTTCAGCCGAATATCGGAGGACTTTTTAATTAGGAAAAAGAAAAGAGCTTAGACGAGATGTCTTAAGCTCTTTTGTGTCAATTACATAAACATTGCTAAAACGAATGTTAATACCATGAATGCTACAGCGAAAACTTTAGACCATGTAGCAAATGTATCATCCATGCCTTTTTTACCTAAGAATGTTTCAGCACCACCAGTGATAGCACCAGATAAACCAGCACTTTTACCGGATTGTAATAATACAGTAGCGATTAAACCAATACTGCAGATAACTTGTAAAATTGTTAAGATAATTTGCATTGCAAATGTTCCTCCTCTAAAAAACAGTCAAACTCCATTTATTCAATGCGAATATTTTAACACAGGTTATTTAAAAAAGCAAATAAATTTTTTGAAATTTAAATAAATAAAGCGCGTATTTTATCCATGTTTTCTTGAGCCAAGCGATAACCATATTGATAACTGCGTTCAATTTTGGCACAATCTTTTTCAAAGCTGTCAATAATGCCCTCTTCAGCCGGTCTTAAAACGACAGCTTGACCTGCTGCTTCTAAACGATTGCAGATTTCTACAGCTTCATTATACTGGATATGGCGATTAAGCAGAGGCTCGACCATATTCGGATAACGGTGTTTCAAAATATTAGCTGCGATGCGATTGCTTTTGCCACAAGTTTTGACATAGCCCACAGGTCTAGTTAAAATAATCAATAATTTATCGTTGCCGTCAGCTAAAGCTTTTTTGACAGGAATAGAGTCGCAAATACCACCGTCATAATATTCTTGTCCTTGCCAAGAAATTGGTGGAAAAGCTAAAGGAATGGCACAAGTTGCTTTAACCATCGTATTTTTTTTGTCTAAATCTTTGCCGTTGAGATATTCGATTTGACCTGTTTTGGCATTAGTTACACCGACAAGAAAAGTTCCTTCATACTGTTGAAAGGTTTCCCAGTCAAAAGGGATGAGCTTGTTAGGAATTTCCTCGAAAACAAATTCCAAACCGAAAATGCTTTTGGAGGTTAACAGATTGCGTGCTCCTAAATAACGCTTGTCATGGCGATAGTCTCTCAGAATTTTTAGATTGCGACCATGCTGCTTGGATATGTACGAAAAACCATCAGTGATACCAGCCGAGACTCCAATGCAGTAAGGGAACATAATATTGGCATCTAATAAAGCATCCATGACGCCAGAGCTGAAAATAGGGCGAAAAGAGCCTCCTTCTAGGACTAAACCAGGCATAAAATTCCTCCTTTTTAAGATGGGTAAATAAAGTTGAATAGCAAGAAAAAACAGTCTACATCAAGTGCGAGACTGTTTTAAACTTCCTCGATTTCTGCTAGCATATAACCAATACCAAAAGGATACTCATGGCTGTAGATGCTGGTTTGTGCTGTAGGCTGACCGATAGCACCAGTCATAAAAAGTAATGGCCCCATAGCACATTGGGCTGCTTCTTGACGCCAAGTTTTGTCAATAGCCCCTAGAAGCTGAATATCGCCGGAAGAAAAAATATGGCGAATGTACTGGTCAAAAGCTAAGCCACGAGGCGAATAGCCATAAGGACCGGAAGGCGACAAACGATGTGAAAGGTCACCACTAATGACGAGAACGGTGCGTTGACCAGTTTCTTGCACAACATGGCGTAAAAGCTGACCAGTATAGAGCAAATCTTCATCACTAATTTGTGGTGGAATTAAAATATTAACACCTAAGAAAAGTTGATAATACTGATGGATAAAGTGCAATGGAATAAAAGTACCATGGTCGATGGTCTGAATTTCTTCACCTTTGACTTTAAGACGCTGACCAATACTGCGTAAAATTAAGGAATGAGCAATTTCTGTGTTTAAGAAACATAATTCCTGCAGCTGTTCTGCATCGTAGCGCGCAAAATTATCTTGGATTTGCGCAGCAGTATTAACAATAATAGACTTTTGGTCGGCTACGCCATGTGGGGAAACAAAAATGATATTTTCTGGCTGCACAAGGCTGACTGTCCGAGCAAAACGCTGGTAAGCTAACATGGTACGATTAAGATATAATTCTCTGCCTTTACCCACTTCTGGTAATACAGCAGGTGGGTGGGGAACAAAAAATATTTTTTCAAATACGCCCATGATGTCACCTCCAACTTAGAATAACAAGATAATCATATTATATGCCAAAAAACTTGATTAATCAAGATAACAGTAAATTTACTAAGGTTCGCTTTTGATATTATGATTGTATATTTTGTCGAAAATAGGTATAATGAAAAAACAGGAGAAACGTGGAAGAAGGTGTTTTGGTATGGATGAAGCAATGGTGCAATTAGTGGCTGCTGGGGAGCAAGGGGATAGAAAAGCACAATATAAATTGGGCTTGATTTATTATCATGGTCAAGGTGTGGAACGCGACCATTATAAAGCTGCCGAATGGTTGGAAAAAGCAGCAGCGCAAGGTGATTTTGCTGCCAATGATATGTTGGGTGCTTGCTATTACATGATAGGATTAGACTATTATTGTGGAACGGAAACAGAGCAAGATTACGCAAAAGCTTTAAGTTATTTCCATGAAGCAGCAGACCGTGGTTTGTTGGAGGCTCAATATGCTTTAGGTTTCAATTATGCTTTAGGTATCGGGGTTGAAAAAGATTATCAGCAAGGCTTTGCTTGGCTGATGGAGGCAATAGAGCAAGAAGAAGATACACCTGCTTATATGGTTCAGGATATTTGTCGGCAATATGGGAAGCCAGGAATAGTGAAAAAGAGAATAGTCGGTTTTAAGAAAAAATAAATTGGAGGTCGAGACAAAAAGTCTCGACCTTTTTCAATGGCATATTTTTTTCTCTATGTCGTATGTATAAAGGAAAAGACAGGAGGGAAAAGTCAATGGAGGAGTATGCTTTAATTGCGAAAAACCATCAGATAATTTGCTATAATCAGCAAAATTTGCGTTTGCCAGCTACCGGGTTAGTAGAGCTTACAGAGTGCGAGGAAAATATAAAAGGCAGGGCCTTGATGGAACTGCTTTGGGAGCCATTGCCGACAGAAGAAAGATTTAATGATTGGGGAGCACCTTTTAGTGAGCGAATGTATGAAGTATGTTTACAGCGTATTCCTGTTTTCAGTGATGAGGCGGATATTGAGGTAAAAAAAGGGATTGTAGTAACGAATACTGCGATAAGAGTATTGCCGACAATGCAAGGGAATTATCGGGCAGGGCAAGAGAGAGAGCTGGACCGTTTTGCTAAAGGTTTGCTGAAATTGGGCGAAGGGGTTTTGATTTATGCACAAGATACGACTAAAACATGGTATTTTGTGCAAAGCAGACAATTTTATGGTTGGGTTTTGCAAAAAGATATTGCTTTTGCCGAAAGTAAATATTGGGAACAATATATGACGGAAAGACAGTTTGTTCAGTTTTTGGGGAGCAGACAGGCGTTGAATTTTATAGAACATAATGGTTGTCAAAATAGAGAAAAAATATTGATGGGAACAAAGTTTGTTTTACATGATGCGGGGCGTGAATACTTTATAGTCAGTTTGCCGAGACGCGATGAGCAAGGCAAGTTATATATGCTGCCGATTACAATACCACGTGGTGGTGAGTATTATGCAGGGGAGCCGGGGCTGACTATCCAAAATATCAAAGCGCAAGGCAGTAAAATGCTGGGTGAACCATATGATTGGGGTGGTAAACATGGTTATCGTGACTGCACAGGTCTAATCAGTGATTTGTATCTTGTTTTTGGTGTATATTTTGCAGGCAACAGCACAATGCAGGCAGCACAAGCAGGAGTGAGACACTTAGCTAAAAATTGTACTTTACGGGATAAAAAAAGATTGCTGCATAAATTGATGCCGGGGACGGTTCTGTATATGCCTGGTCATGCCATGTTATATTGGGGGTATGAGCAAGGAAAGTATCGTATCTTGCATAGTGTGTATCAAATTGGCTTGCAGAGTGAGGATGGGGTCTTGCCACACAAAATAAAAAGGGTGGTTATGGGAGATTTGGAGCAGCTGCGAACAGATGGCAAAGCTCTTCTCCAGCATTGGGACGCCTATTGGGAGCCTCGGATAATTAGTTGCAATTAGGTGTGTTTTCATGTATGATTAAAAGATAGATTTAATTCGACAAAAAAGGAAAAAAGGAGATTTAATATGAGTATTTTAACTGTCCAAAATTTAAGTCATGGCTTTGGTGATAGGGCAATTTTTAATGATGTATCTTTCCGTTTGTTAAAGGGTGAGCATATCGGTTTAGTTGGTGCTAACGGTGAAGGTAAATCTACTTTTTTTCATATTATAACAGGTGAACTGCAGCCTGATGCGGGTACTGTAGAATGGGCAAAGCATGTGCGTGTAGGTTATTTAGACCAACACGCTGTTTTAGAAAGAGGCATGACTATTCGTGATGTCTTAAATAGTGCGTTTCAATATTTGTTTGATATGGAGCAGGAAATCAATGACCTATATATGAAAATGGGTGACGTGGAAGGCGAAGAACTTGATGCTTTAATGGCTGAAGTAGGTGATTTGCAAGATATTCTGACCATGAATGATTTCTATGTTATTGATAGTAAGGTTGAAGAAGTTGCTCGCAACTTAGGTTTGATGGATATTGGCTTAGACCGTGATGTAGAGGATTTGAGTGGTGGTCAAAGAACAAAAATTCTTTTGGCGAAGTTATTGTTGGAAAAACCAGATATTTTATTGCTGGATGAGCCGACAAACTATTTGGACGAAGTGCATATTAATTGGTTGACTCGTTATTTGCAGGAATATGAAAATGCTTTTATTTTGATTTCCCATGATATTCCTTTCTTAAACAGCGTAATCAACATTATTTATCATATGGGCAATCAAGAATTAAATCGTTATGTAGGCGATTATGATAATTTCCAACGCATTTACGAAGCTAGAAAGGCTCAGCAGGAAGCAGCTTATCGTGCGCAGCAACAAGAAATTGCTGAGTTGGAAGATTTTGTGCAGCGCAATAAAGCCAGAGTTGCTACTAGAAATATGGCGATGTCACGGCAGAAAAAACTGGATAAGATGGAATTGATTGAGCTGGCAGCGGAAAAACCAAAACCACAATTTTCCTTCCCAATGGGTAAGACAACCAGCAAATTGATTTTTGAAACAAAAGATTTAGTTATTGGCTATGACAAACCTTTATCTAAACCTTTAAACTTAACCTTGGAACGTGGGCAAAAAGTAGCGTTGGTAGGTGCCAACGGGATTGGGAAAACAACATTGCTGAGAAGTTTATTAGGAGAACTGAAACCTGTATCCGGTCAAGTATTCCAAGGTCAAAATTTGGAAATAGGTTATTTTGAGCAGGAAGTAAAAGCCAGTGATAATACTTGTATCGAAGAAGTGTGGCAGGAATTTCCACACTTTACCCAGCAGGAAATCAGAGCAGCTTTGGCTAGATGTGGCTTGACGACCAAGCATATTGAAAGTCGTGTTACGGTTTTAAGTGGTGGGGAAAAAGCTAAGGTGCGTTTGTGCAAGTTGATGAATAGAGAAAATAATGTTTTAGTTTTGGACGAGCCGACCAACCATTTAGATGTTGATGCCAAAGATGAGCTGAAAAGAGCTTTGCAGGAATATAGAGGGACAGTTTTGATTATTTGTCATGAGCCAGAATTTTATCGTGATGTAGTAACTGATGTATGGAATTGCGAGCAATGGACAACAAAACTTTCTTAAAAAGATAAGTCGAAACTTAAGCTAAAATAAAAATTGAGGCTGGTGAGTGATGATGGAAAATTTACATGAAGATTATGTGTTTGCGCTGGATATTGGGACTCGAAGTGTAATTGGGATCGTGGGCGTCAAAGAAGAGGAACAATTTCGCGTTTTAGATTGTGAAGTGATGGAACATCCACAACGCGCCATGATTGATGGTCAGATTGAAGATATTGAGCAAGTAGCCAAAATTACCCAAAAAGTAAGAAGAATTTTGGAAGAAAGACTGGACTGCTCTTTAGATGAAGTATGTATAGCTGCGGCTGGTCGTGCTTTGACTACTAGAAAAGCAGAGTTTTCTATGACCTTGAACCCTTTTGAGAGCATTACTAAAGAGCAAGTATATGAATTGGAAATGGGTGCAGTAGAAAATGCTTATGCTGCTGTAGAAGAAAGTATTAAGCATAATCCTGTGCATGTTGGCAGCGGCAACCAATTTTACTGTGTTGGTTATTCTGTGATGCATTATTATTTGGATGATTATCCATTAATGAATTTAAGTGGTCATAAAGGTAGTTTGGCTAAAGTTGAAGTGATTGCTACTTTCTTGCCTAATGCTGTAATTGAAAGCTTATATGAAACTATGAATATGAATAATATGCAAATCCGTAATCTGACCTTAGAGCCGATTGCGGCGATGAATGCTGTTATTCCTCCTGAACTGCGTTTGATGAATTTGGCTTTAGTGGATATCGGCGCCGGAACATCAGATATTGCCATCGTTGACGGTGGAGCTGTAGCTGCATATACTATGGCGACGGTAGCCGGAGACGAGATTACGGAAAGTTTAATTCAACATTATTTGGTGGATTTTGAAACTGCGGAAAAAATGAAGTTCCAAGCTGAAAGTGGTGTGCCGGAAATTTCTTATGTAGATATTTTGGGCTTTGAGTATCTTGTGTCACGCGAAGAAGTTTTAGAGGCTATTCGTCCATCAGTAGAAAATTTGGGTGATGTGATTAGCCGTCAAATTTTAGAAGCTAATGGGAGAACACCTTCAGCTGTTTTCTTGGTAGGTGGTGGCAGCAAAGTACCAATGCTGAAAGATTTTGTGGCTGCCAAGTTGGGCTTGGATGAAAGAAAAGTAGCCGTAGGTGGTATTCGGGCGCAGCGCAATCTTGTTTTGGATGGCGTTAATCTAGCAGGACCTGAATATGCGACACCAGTGGGTATTGCTTTAACTGCGGTTTCAGCTGGCAATCATGAAGGGTTCCATGTTTTTGTTAATGATGTAAAAACACGAGTTTTTCGCAGTGGTCTAATTACAGTGATGGATGTTCTGTTGACAGCTGGTTATAAATATAATCAATTGCTGGGGCGTCTAGGCAAATCTTTGCAATATAAACTTAACGGTGAAAATGTAATCGCGCGTGGTGGTTATCCTGAACCAGCTACTTTATTGGTGAATGGTGAACCAGCAGGTATTTCCACAGCTTTGGAATTTGGCGATCGGATTACAGTTGTACCGGGTCAATCTGGTGAAGATGTGCATTTGACCTTGCAGGATATCGTACCTAATTTGGGAAACTTTGAGGTTACAGCCAACGGGGAAAATTACACGCTGGGTGTGATGGCGACAGTAAATAGGCAGATAGTACATCCTACTCAAGAAATTGAGGATAGAGATGAAATTCAAGTTTACGCTTCCAACACTGTGCGTAATTTGTGTCAGAAAATGGAACTTGACGAAGAAAATAAGGTTTTCTTGGTTAATGGTGAAAGATGTGAAGCGAGTACACAGCTTGCTGCTGGTGATATTATTTTTATACGCGAAAAGACAGAAGAAGATGCTTTGCTTGAATTAATGGCACAGCAAAAAGCAGAGGAAGAGACAATGGAAGTCACTGAAATAGAAGAAGTTTCAGCAGCTGAAATTGAAGTTGAGCTTGAAACAAGTGCATCTGAGCCAGAAACTGAGGCTGAAACAAGTGTTACAGCAGAAGTAGAAACAGATAAAGAAATTGAAATAGAAACACAAATCGAAACACAAATCGAAACACAAATCGAAACAGAGGCTTTCGATAACAAAGCAGAAGCTGTGGAGATGATGACAGAAATTGCAGCAGCCGAAGAAGAGGAGGCTGCGAAAGCAGACTTTTTTCGCCCAGAAGAAGCAGTACGGGTGGTTGAAAAGCCGTTGATGAGTGTTTATATTAATCAGCAGAAAGTAGATTTATATCCAAAAGCTGATGGCCAAGCTTATCAATTTTGGGATATGCTGAACTATGTGGAAATCGATCCAAGCAAACCACAAGGTAAGCTTATTTTGAAATTAAATGACCATGAGGCTTCTTATGTGGCTGAGATTAAAGCTGGCGATAAGATTGAAATTGGTTGGGAGCGTTAAGCGTGCAAATAGAAATTTTTGACGGACATTCCGATTTACTTACAGAGTTGGCGACGACCTATAGATTGACAGGTCAGGTTGATTTTCAAAGTAAATACTTGACAACATTCCAGCAAGGCTGCATGGGAGGAAGTATTTTTGTAGCATGGGCTGATAATGAGCTGGCAATTCCCTTAGCTAAGCAAATAGAAGAGATATTTACTGTGGAAAAACTGCTGGCAGAAAAAGATGATACTTTGTGGCGCGTGGAAACTCATCAAGATTTGGTGAGCGGGAGAGCACAAGGTAAAATTTGTTATTTGCTAGGATTGGAAGGGCTTGACGGTTTGGAAGAAAAGCCTCAATTATTAACTTGGTTAAGGGCGCAAGGTGTGCGTCATTTAGGCTTAACTTGGAATGAGGATAATGCTTTTGCCGGAGGCGCTTTGAGTAAAACGGGACAAGGCCTAACTACAAGAGGTAAAAATTTAGTGCAGGAGGCTGAAAAACGTTATTCGTTTTTGCTAGATGTTTCGCATCTAAATGAGGCTTCCTTCTGGGATGTCTTGAAGTTGGTGCAAGAGCCATTGATAGCGTCTCATTCTAATAGTTACACTTTATGTCCTGTGCCACGCAATTTGCGTGATGAGCAATTGCGAGCTTTGGCGAGTGTAGGGGGCGTAGTAGGGGTAAATAGTTATCCACCTTTTGTTGATGCGAACAGGACAAAACAAAATTTACAGCGTTTGGCTGACCATGTGGAATATATGGTTGAATTGATGGGTATTGACCATGTAGGCTGTGGTTTTGACTATAATTATTGGGATGCAGACGACAATAAAGTAGCGTTGCCGGAGTTAGCTCATGTAGGAGAAAGTCAAAATTTGCTGCAGGAATTACAAAAGAGAGGCTATAGACAGGAAGATTTACAGAAAATTGGCAGTCAAAATTTTTTAAGAGTAATAACAGAAAGACTGAATGGAGAAAAACAGCCGTAAAAGGCTGTTTTTCTGTTTTGAACGGGGGAAGATTGTTATTTTTGTTGTGCAAGCAGGGGGAATATGTTATTATGATGTAATGGTTTGGATAATGTCATAGAATGAGATAAAGATGGGAGAGCGAGATATCGTGAAAAGCAAAGGCTTGAAAAAATTCGCCTGGATTTTGGTAGCAATCTCTGTGCTGTGCAGTTTAACGATCTGGGCACAGCGAATAGGTGTAGAAAAAGAGTATAATCATGTGCAAATGGTGGTTAACTCTAATGATGTTTATGCTTTAGCTAATGGCAATCAATTGACTACGGCAGAAATGGTGGAAATGCTGCAAGAAAGAGGCGTTTCTGCTGCATTGTTTAAAGAACTGTCTATTGCAGATTTAAAAAATAGAGGGATTGTCTCTTTAGAAGTGGGGCATTTATTAAAGAAAGCTGATTATTATGAACAAGTATCTGAAGACTTGGAAACTAATCAAGCAATGCTTTATGTAGCGATTTTGGATAAAAAATGGGAAGAACAAATTGCTGCCCATTTGCAATACAAGTTGGCAGGAACTATCTATTATGAGGGTGAAGTCAGCGTAATAGCTGTGCCAGTAATGGTGCCGACGGGTGAAGGCGAGTTCAATAGTTTGCAAAATGCTGTCAAAGAAATAGGGGTTGGTTTTGATTGGCAGCAGATTGAAGAATTGAGTAGTTTGGGGTTATCTATTATTCCACAAGTACGCAGCTGGGATAATCCAAGTGATTTGTCTTTACGTCTGGTTATGAATGAAATTAAGGCTATGCCGAATTTATCTTACCTGCTGTTTAATGATAAAGATATTCCAGGATATCCAGATGAAAGTGTAATGCGCAAACTGGCAGATTTCTTGAACGGCAGTCAAGATGGTAAGCCTGTAACAATTGGGACAATTGAATTTACAGACCAACATGGTTTAAGTCAATTGGGGGTACTGTTAAATAAAAATGTTGTGCGTATGCATACTATTAGCAACGGTGAAATGAGTAAGTATGATTTGAATTCTGCCTTGGATCGCTGGATGTTGGCTGTACGCGAAAGAAATATGCGCAGCTTATTAGTGCGTTTCTTTGATATTGATACACCGGCAGTAGGTTTGAATGAAAACTTGCTATATTTAGAAACTCTGCAAAATGAACTTTTAGCTAAAGGCTTTACGCTGGATGAAAATTACGAAAAACCTGGCAGTGTGCAGGTTAATGTTTGGTTGCTGCGTTTGTTAGGCATTGGGGTAGCAGCTGGAGCAATGTTGATTGTCTTAGAAATGCGTCTGCCGAAATTATCCTTAGTGACATTCGTTTTGGCTTCTGTTTTGTGGCTGGGATTATTGGCAGTATCACCAGTAATGGCTAGAAAATTAATGGCATTAGCCAGTGTTTGTGTCTTCCCGACTTTAGGCTGTCTTTTAATGATGAAGCCAGAGGGAAAATCTATTGGGAAAACGATTGTATCTTTGCTGAGTATGTCTGCGATTAGCTTTATTGGAGCCGTTTTAATGGTAGGTCTTTTGGCTGATGTCTTATTTATGTTGAAATTGGATGGCTTTGTTGGGGTAAAACTAGCTCATGTAATACCAATTGTCGCAGTTCCTACTATTCTCTACTTATGGAATACGGAAAATCTATTACGAACAGTAAAAATGCTGCTTGATAAAACAGCAGAATATAAGTGGCTGGTTATCGCAGCTGTGATAGCAGTGGCAGGGATGATTTATCTCAGCCGTACGGGTAATACAACAGCTCAACTCAGCACAGCAGAACAATTGATGCGTACCTACCTCAATGATATCATGGGTGTGCGACCTCGTACAAAAGAGTTTATGATTGGTTATCCATTTGCTATGTTATTGTTCTATTTTGGAGCGAGTCGGAAAAATTGGATTTTAACTATACCTGCGATTATCGGTCAAGTTTCCTTGGTTAATACTTATGCTCACATTCATACACCATTATTAATCTCGTTACAGAGAAGTTTAAATGGTTTTATTATTGGGATTGTCTTGGGTTGCTTGTTGATTGTAGCAGTTAAATTATGTATTGAATGGTATCGTAAATTAGAAAAAATAAATTTGAAGGGTGAATAAAATGAAAATTTTATTATCCGGTTATTACGGATTTGATAATGCCGGCGATGAGGCTGTGCTTTATGCAATTATTTCAGCTTTGCGCGAAACAATGCCGGAAAGCGAAATTACTGTTTTATCAAATCAGCCGGAAAAAACAGCGGCAGCGTATGGTGTGCGTGCCGTTAACCGTTGGGGAAAACTAAGTTTAGTTAAAGAAATTAAAGCTTGTGATGTATTTATTAGTGGTGGCGGCAGTTTGCTGCAAGATGTAACCAGCAAAAACGGTATTTTATATTATCTGGGCTTGATTTATTTAGCAGAAAAATTAGGTAAAAAAGTTCTGATTTATGCTCAAGGTATCGGACCAATTCAAACACCACGCAATTGGCGTTTGACGAAAAAGATTTTGAATAAAACGCATGGGATCACGGTGCGTGATTTTGCTTCGCGCCAGCTTTTAATGGAAATGGGTGTTTATCGCGAAATTAAAGTTTGTGCAGACCCTGTTTGGGGGATATCTCCTCAAAGCGTAAATCGGGAACATGGTGCAGAGATTTTGCGTCAATATACTGGTGAGGAAAATTTTGGCGACAAAGTCATGATGTTGGCTGTTCGCAATTGGCAGGATAATGCGGTTACTTTCAGCGAAATAGCTAAAAGCTGTGATACTTTTGCCGCAGAAGGCTGGCAGATTGTTTTTGTGCCTTTCCATTATCCTGAAGATGTTGAAGCGAGCAAAACGGTGGCAAGTCTGATGCAAGCAAAGGCTGTTGTTTTAGATGGTAATTATTCACCACAGGAAACAATGGAAATTTTAGCTAATGGCGATATGGTGATTGCGATGCGCTTGCATGGTTTAATTATGAGCAGCGTTTTAGCTAAACCAATCGTGGCAATTTCTTATGACCCGAAAGTGGATAGTTTTATGCAGTTGTTGCGTAATCCATATTGTTTGCCAGTGGCACAGCTGAAACATGAAAAATTGGAATTGCTGGTGCGCCAAGCATGGCAAAATAAAGAGCATGGAATGAAGCAATTAACACAGTTTGCAGAAATTTTTGCGGCTCAAGCTAAAGAACCGGCAAAAATGGTGCAGCAATTAGTGGGGGCTAAAAAATGATTTTAAATGGAGTAGCATTAGCAATGCTGGCTATGGTAATCAGTTTGTTTTTAGTGCCATGGGTAAGTAAATTGGCGATAAAAATAGGTGCTGTAGACAAGCCTAATGCACGTAAAGTACACACTAAAGTGATGCCACGCATGGGTGGCTTGGCGATTTACATTGCCTTTTCTGTAGTTTTATGGCTAAGTCAAGAAATGACTGACCAATTACTGGGTTTATTTATAGGTGGTACGGTATTAGTTATTGTAGGTATTATTGATGACAAGACTGATATGCCTGCCAAAGTGAAACTAGTGGGACAAATTGTGGCTGCGAGTATTGTTGTTGCCTTTGGGGTCAGAGTAGAGTTTATGACCAATATCTTTTTAGGCAATATTATGCATTTGTCATTTTTAAGTATTCCATTTACTATTATTTGGATAGTTGGGATAACTAATGCTGTTAATTTGATTGACGGGTTGGATGGTTTGGCAGCAGGGACTTCTATTATTGCGGCCATAACTATGGCTATAGTGGGTTATGCTAGTGGTCAATATACTATGGCGTTTTTGGCTATGATTTTGGCAGGGGCAACTATTGGCTTCTTAAAGTACAATTTTCATCCGGCAAAAATTTTTATGGGTGATACAGGCTCAATGTTTTTAGGTTATAATTTGAGTGTCTTGGCGATTATGGGGGTAGCAAAAAGTTTTACTTTCTTGTCTTTGGTGACACCATTATTGGTATTGGCAATTCCTATCCTAGATACATTTTTTGCGATTGTGCGTCGCAAAATGAATAATCGTCCTATTTTTAAACCTGATAAAGAACATTTACATCATTGTTTACTGAGATATGGTTTCAGTCATCGTGATACAGTATTGATTATTTATTTAGTTAGTGCTATTTTAGCAGCTTGTGGTCTGACTATGACTTATTTGACCTCAACTCAAGGGATATTTTTATTGCTGATTATTGTTGTAATAATTGTTTATGGAGCAGTAAAATTGGGCTTGATTGGAAAAAATGACGATAACGAAAATAAGTAAGGAGAAGATGGTTATGCGTATAAAGACTTTAGTAATCTTATCTGTTTTAGCTTTACTCATTGGTGGTGCAGCTGGTGGTGGTTATGCGTTTATTAGTCAAGAAAAAACTTTGCCATTGCCTAATAATCAAATAGCTGAGCAAAAACCTTTGACGGATGAAGAAAAAGACGAAGTAATCTTAGACCATTTTATTGCTGAGCAAGAAGAGGAGCATCCTGATGGCTTGACAGAATCGACAATTGCTGTTGGTAGTAAATATGATGGTATTACCTATAATAATGTTACACCTGCTACTAATTCTGGTAATGGCAGTACAACAAGTGAAAAAAAGGATACTGCAGCTACAAGCACTGAGAAAAAGGAAAATAATAAAGATAATAAAACAGAAACTCCTGCCAAAACCGAGTCTGGTCTTTGGGACGGTGCAGCTGGTGGTCAACAAGTAGGCGTGGTAGATGTTAATAGCAGTTCTTCTTTGAATATTCGGAAAAATCCTAGCATGGATGGACAGATTATCGGTAAATTATATAAAGATAACGAAGTGCTGGTAGTAGGCAAGGACGGCAATTGGTATCAAATAGTAACTGGTGATGGTGTGGAAGGTTATGTTTCTGCTGATTATTTGAAAATTGTAGATTAATTAGCTTGACAAAGACAAGCAATATTGCATAAAATAAGCCTATATTGAAAAAGACTTGGAACGAGTAGAGTAATTTTACCGGAAACGACAGAGAGAGTTGGTCAGAGGCTGGAAGCCAACTTGGTGAAAGGAAAAATGAAGTGCACTCGGGAGTTGGGCTTCTGAAGAAAGTAGGAGGTCACGGTTAGCCTCGTTATTGGCTTTGAGGGCAGAATTTGTTTTGCCGAATTAGAGTGGAACCACGGTTACCCCGTCTCTAGGAGAGATAGGGTAGCCGTATTTTTATTTTGGAGGTGTGCCTATGTTTGAACGCATACAAGAGGACATCGAAGTGGTATTTGAGCGAGACCCCGCAGCTAAAACTAAATTTGAAGTTGTTTTGAATTACCCAGGGCTGCACGCTATATGGATTCATCGTCTTACGCATAAATTATATTTGCAAAAGCATTATGTTTTAGCTAGATTTATTTCTCAGGTAGGACGCTTTTTTACGCAGGTAGAAATTCATCCAGGGGCAACTATCGGTCGTCGCTTGTTTATTGACCATGGTGCAGGAATTGTTATTGGCGAAACTGCTGAAATTGGCGATGATGTGACTATTTATCAAGGCGTTACTTTGGGTGGTACCGGCAAGGAAAGCGGCAAACGCCATCCAACTATCGGGAATAATGTAGTTATCAGTAGTGGCGCTAAAGTATTAGGCTCTTTTCGAGTAGGTGACAATGTTAAAATTGGTGCCGGTTCGGTAGTTTTAAAAGAGGTGCCAGATAATTGTACTGTTGTCGGCATTCCAGG
>JAFXJE010000179.1 GCA_017532485.1 Peptococcaceae bacterium
AGTTAGAGGGGAGGCATAATCATGGAACAACCTTTTGTGCATTTACATAATCATACAATTTACAGCTTATTAGACGGTGCTAGCAAATTTAAAGATTTATTGCAACGGGCTAAAGAATTGAATATGCCTGCCATAGCGATTACCGACCATGGTGTGATGCACGGGGCGGTGGATTTTTATAAAGCTTGCCAAAAAGAAGGTATCAAGCCTATTATCGGTTGCGAGGTCTATGTTGCACCACGGACTCGTTTTGATAAACAAGCAGGACTTGATGATAGTGCCTATCATTTAGTATTATTAGTAAAAAATGAGCAGGGTTATCATAATCTTTCAAAACTTGTATCTTTAGCTTCTTTAGAGGGCTTTTATTATAAACCGAGAGTAGATAGAGAATTATTAAACCAATACCATGAGGGGTTAATAGCTCTTAGTGGTTGTATAGCCGGCGAAGTGGCACAAAAAATTATTCAAGAAGATTTTACGGGAGCTAAAGAAACAGCTCTTTGGTATCGAGATACTTTTGGTGAAGGTAATTATTATTTTGAACTGCAAAATCATGGTATTTTTGAGCAAATGCAGGTAAATTATCACTTGAACTTACTGCATCAAGAATTAGGTATTCCATTAGTGGCTACTAACGATAATCATTATGTTTATCGAGAAGATGCTAAGGTTCAAGATGTTATGCTATGTATTCAAACAGGGAAAACTTTGGATGATGCCAATAGAATGAAGTTTGACAGTGATAATTTTTATTTGAAAAGTTATCAGGAAATGGCAGATGTTTTAGGAGAATACCCGGAAGCTTTGGCAAATACTTTGGTTATTGCCGAACAATGCAATTTTGATTTTGTCTTTGGTGAAAATCATATGCCGATTTTTGCTGTGCCTGAAGGTTACACCATAGATGGTTACTTGGAATATTTATGTTACCAAGAATTAGAAAAACGTTATACACCGGTTACTGATGAAGCGAGAGAAAGACTGGCCTATGAGTTAGGTGTTATTCAACAGATGGGTTATTCAGGTTACTTTTTAATAGTCTGGGATTTTATTCGCTTTGCGCGTGAAAAAGGTATTTATGTTGGCCCGGGGCGTGGTTCGGCAGCTGGCAGTATAGTGTCTTATGTATTGAGAATTACCGATATAGACCCACTTAAATATGATTTGCTCTTTGAACGTTTCTTAAATCCGGAAAGGGTTAGTATGCCCGATATTGATATCGACTTCTGTTATGAGCGGCGTGGCGAAGTTATCGATTATGTAATCGAAAAATATGGGCAGGACCATGTTTGTCAAATTATTACTTTTGGTACTCTAGCAGCTAAAGGTGCTATTCGTGATGTCGGCAGGGTTTTAAATGTACCAATCACGACAGTGAATAAAGTTGCCAAGATGATACCTAATGAATTAGGGATGACCATTAAAGGTGCTTTAGAAAGTTCGCAGGAATTACGCAATATTTGTGATGAAGATGAACAGGTCAGGGAATTGATTGCTACAGCGCAGCAACTAGAAGGGATGCCACGCCATGCCGGTACACACGCAGCTGGAGTAGTAATTTCTCAAGAAAGCCTAGATTACTATTTGCCACTGCAAAAATCTCAGGAATGTGGTGTAATTACGCAATATGCCAAAGAAAATGTTGAAGAAATCGGCTTGTTAAAGATGGACTTTTTGGGCTTGCGTACCTTAACAGTAATCAATAAAGCTATTGATATGGTTGTAGCAAATCACGGTTTGCGGATTGATTTTGACAAAGTGGATTTGAATGATAAATTGACTTATGAGTTATTATGCCGTGGGGATAGTATTGGTGTGTTCCAGTTGGAAAGTAGTGGTTTGCGAGCAATTATGCGCGATTTAGAGCCAACCAGCTTGGAAGAAGTTATTGCTTTAGTGGCTTTGTACCGTCCTGGACCTTTGAGTGGTGGGATGGCTGATGATTTTATTGAACGAAAACATGGACGTAAACAAAATGAATATTTACATCCTGTTTTAAAGCCAATCTTGGAAACAACTTATGG
>JAFXJE010000180.1 GCA_017532485.1 Peptococcaceae bacterium
GCGTGGTGTACGACTTAAAAAGCCTTGCTGCAGTAAATATGGCTCACACACGTCTTCAATAGTACCACTATCTTCATTAATAGTCGCTGCCAAAGTTTCCAGACCTACAGGCCCACCATTAAAAGTATGAATAATAGTTTCCAAAACACGATGGTCAATTTTATCTAAACCTATCTCATCAATTTCTAACTGATTTAACGCCATTTGAGCCATTTCCCTCGTAATCATACCATCACCCTTGACTTGCGCAAAGTCTCGAACTCTCCGCAGTAAGCGATTGGCAATACGAGGTGTCCCACGTGAACGGCGAGCAATTTCCAATGCCCCGTCTTCCGTAATTGGCATTAATAAAATTTCTGCACTGCGAGTCACAATTTGCATCAATTCTTCTACAGTGTAAAATTCCAAGCGTTCAATTACACCAAATCTATCTCGCAAAGGGGAAGTCAACATACCAGCTCTAGTAGTTGCCCCTATCAAAGTAAATGGTGGCAAGTCAATTCGTAAAGAACGTGCACTAGGACCTTTACCAATCATAATATCTAAAGCAAAATCCTCGATAGCAGGATAAAGCACCTCTTCTACATTACGATTAATCCGATGAATTTCATCAATAAACAACACATCATGTGGCTCTAAATTAGTCAAAATAGCAGCCAAATCGCCGGCTCTCTCGATAGCAGGGCCGGAAGTAATTTTTATATGCACATTTAATTCATTGGCAATAATATTCGCCAAAGTAGTTTTACCTAAACCAGGAGGTCCATAGAGCAAAACATGGTCTAAAGCTTCACCACGCGCCTTGGCAGCTTCCACATAGACTTGTAAATTGTTCTTGACCTTTTCCTGACCTATATAATCAGCCAAAACTTTCGGGCGTATTTTATTGCCTTCGGAAAAATCCTCTGCCATCATTTGTGGCATGACTAAACGATTTTCATCAAATTCCATAAAGTCCTCCTAGAATTTTGCCAACAACTGCAACGCTTTTTTTATAATAGTCTGCTCATCAGCTTCATTCATTTTTTTCAACTCAGGATAAATCTTTCTAATTTCGCTTTCATGATAACCCAAGCTAAGCAGTACCTCTGTAATATCGTCTCTTTTGATTGCCGTAGGTTTGACCTCTAGCCCCAAATCCTGTACCAAAGCATCATCAATCTCATAAGCAGGTAATTTATCTTTCAATTCTAAAACCAACCGTTGAGCAGTTTTTTTGCCAATACCGGGTACTTTAGTTAAAAAAGCCACATTTTCTTCACGAATAGCCTGATGCAAGCCAGCCAAAGTAGCTTGTCCAATCAACGCCAACGCACCTTTCGGTCCAATCCCCGACACATTAAGCAAAGTCTGATAAAGCTCTCTTTCTTCCCAAGAAGTCAAGCCAAATAAAGTAGCTCCGTCTTCCCGATAATGAGCATAAATATAAAACTCCACTTCCTGCTGCAAGTTATACAACGGCAGCCGATTAAGTGGTACAAAAATTTCATAACCAACAGCACCACAAAGCAACATCAAGCTGTTAGCTGTCTTATGCATAATATTACCCTTTAAGTAACTAATCACGATAATCGGCTCCTTGTTTTCGTCTGATAATAATGGGCATGACAAATAGCAATCGCCAAAGCATCAGCAGCATCATCAGGCTTAGGAATTTCCTTCAAACCTAAAAATGTCTTCACCATATGCTGAATTTGTTTTTTTTCCGCCCTGCCATAACCTACCAAAGCTTGTTTCACTTCCAAAGGCGTATATTCACCTATCGGCAAATCTTTTTGGGCACAGGCCAAGAGCAACACACCCCTAGCCTGCCCAACGGTAATCCCCGTCGTAATATTTTGATTAAAAAATAATTTTTCTATTGCCACTTGGTCAGGGCGATAGGTTTCAATTATTTCTGTTATTTGCTCATAAATCATCACTAGACGCTTTTCCATCGCTAAATCAGCAGGAGTAGAAATAATCCCATAATTAATTGGGCGAAACTGATTACCCAACACTTGAATAATGCCAACCCCGGTTGTAGCAGTCCCTGGGTCCAGTCCCAAAATAATCATACTATCTACCCTTTCTGCGAACATTCGTTTTTCTATTATATCATAAAGAAAAGTAATTGAGAAGTCAAACTTCGCACTTGTCTTCCCCAACTTTTAAGATACTGGAAAGGTATCACATAAAAAGGAGATTGGGCTGCCCCAATCTCCACCATCATTAATTATTTTTTGCATAATCTAAAGCTTTATCAAAATCATCTTGAATTGCTTTTTCAGGTTCTTTATCCAACAAAGATACCACCACGATAGCAATTATCGCACAAATAAAAGCAGGCAATAATTCATATACGCTGAAAATACCACCAACATTTAATTTCAGCCAGTTAAAGACAATCGTACTGACAGCACCAGTTACAACACCAGCGATAGCACCTTTGCAAGTCATTCGTTTCCAATATAAAGATAAGAATACTGCCGGACCAAAAGATGCACCAAGACCTGCCCAAGCATAACTTACAATACCAAAGATAGAACTATTTGGGTCCATACCCATATACAAAGCAAGAGCAGCTACCAATAATACAGTAAATTTACTTACCCAAATAACTTCTTTTTCAGAAGCATTTTTACGCACAAAACCACGATATAAGTCATTGGATAAGGAAGAAGCTGTTACTAAAAGTTGAGCAGAAGCTGTAGACATAATAGCTGCTAAAATAGCTGATAACAATACCCCTGTAATAATTGGATGGAACATCTGATTAACCAATACCATAAATACTGTTTCATGTTGCCCAGCAGCCAAAGGCTCAGCCAAGTAAACATGGGCAGCTGGCCCAATCATAAC
>JAFXJE010000181.1 GCA_017532485.1 Peptococcaceae bacterium
AGAGGAGCTCCAGTTCATGGTTATATTTCAAAAAACAGTAATGGCATCTATAAAATGGCACTAACAATCAGAGGTGCTTATGCTGACATCTTTTGGTTTTCATTATTCCATGAATTAGGTCATATTTTCAACGGAGATTTATTGAAAACAAAACAATTCATAGGTTTTAACGAAGAAGTTAACAAAGAACACGAAGCAAACAATTTCGCAAGAGATAACCTGTTAAACCCAATAGCCTATAAAAAATTCGTTGACAAAAAAGATTTTTCAATCAAATCTATTCAAAAGTTTGCGTCGTCACAGAATGTACAACCTTATGTAGTAATAGGTCGATTACAAAAAGAAAAATTCTTAAGTTATAAAGTTTTAAGTAATCATAAAACTCGTTATACTTGGGCCAACTAGAAATAAGATACTAGAATTTTTATTTAAAAACCACGAAAGTAAACTGTTTTTATACTATTCTTTCGTGGTTCTTATTTTATATAATATGATTATTGCCCCACTACCTCACAAATGAAAAACGACCGCAGAGCGGTCATTCTTCAAAGAATTTTTAATTTCAAATAGGGTGAAACGACAGTCGCAACATCGGCTTATCCACTATCAGTTTAGCACTTTTATTATTACTTCACAAGTTGCAGAGGACCATTACGTCTGCTATAATCAAGAAGCTGTGACTCTTTCCAGTAGGAAGGATGTGTCCGAATGAATAATCCACTAATCGCATTGGCAGTAGCTATCGTAGCAGGTGTACCCGTCCATTACATTTGCAAATGGCTGGATGGCTAACTGTATATCACAGCCAGCCTAAACAAAAAACCCAGGAGTCGCCACTCCTGGGTTTTTCTTTGTCCATTTAAGTGTGTCCGAATGAACACCACTCATCGCTTTCGCACCATCATTGTACCACACAAGCTAGAAAACTTCAACATTGATTTCTTTACTGGTTCTGGTGGTGTATCAATAGGTTTATTCAACTTGTTATATTTTATATTATAACAGGTTCACACCCCCTTTAGAAAGTTTAGCAGCCTATTTCTTCAGAACTCAAGGGACAAAGCTTGTAGCATTCGCCCTTGGCTTCTTCAGAACATCTGCTATTTTTCTTTCAAGGGGCTGTGAATACTGAAAAACAAAAAGCAGATGCCTTTCGACACCTGCATTTTGCAAAAACCTTAAATTGTAAAAAGAAGTGTTATACAAAAATCATGCCACTTCAAAGATAAAGAGCAATCTGGTACTCGCAAGACCTTTTTGCTGTTAAGATTATAGCACGTTTTGCGATTGTAGTGCAAGGATTACCATTCGCCACACCTTCCAAACGCCTCTAAAGGCAAAATGCAGACCCCATAGAGGCATTTGTGAGGTTTGGGTCACTTGCTCTTTCGTCTCTCGAAATCACTTTCACTAGCAGCCTTTGCGGAAGTGTCACCTGTGCTTGTAGGTGCGTTAGTCCCACCAAAGTACTTGCTTGCAGCTGATGCAACGGCTCCTGCTCCTGCTAAAGTATATCCGGCAGCCTTCACCGTAGCACTTTTTGCTGCAAGCGTAGTAGAAATCGCGCCGCTTGTTGCGGAACTGGTGACACCTGCTGCGGAACCGGCACTAAGAGAAGGCGAACCGCTCAAAAGTCCTGCTGCCATTTCCGGCGCACGTGCGTTGATGATGGTACAGATTGCACAGACGGCAACAACAGTCATATAGCTGTTGACATTGGTAGTTGTAATATCGATTACGAGATTGTTCAACACTTTTGCTGATACCGTCAGTACTATCTGAAGCACGCACAGCTTCACTCCGGCAGACGGTACTGCTCCAAGAGCCTTTTCGGCAAGGAACGCAGTTCTGTTTAGTATTCCAAACGGCAGCAGCACTATTGCCATAATTGAAATGACGAAGAACTCAATATAGGTTACTACCGCATGTATAGCCATCCACATGAAGCATCCGGAAAGAATCAAGGCAATAAATAGCATTATGACAAACTGCCCAATGTTGAGTGTCAGAAGGCTAAGTGAGTTTTCAAGGAAGTATTCCCACAATGGGTAAAGTATCCGGTAGCCGTTATCTATTATGCTGCTGGGCGACTTCAAAAGCGAGATGTCACCACCAACTGCTGAGCCAATCATCAC
>JAFXJE010000182.1 GCA_017532485.1 Peptococcaceae bacterium
ATTCTGGCTTTTAATTCTCTTAAACTAAAAGGCTTAGTGATGTAATCATCCGCACCAAGTTCTAAACCCAATAGCTTATCTATCTCTTCATCACGAGCTGTCGCCATGATAATCGGCACATCTGAGGTCTGACGAATATTTTTGCATACTTCCAAACCGTCAACTTTAGGCAGCATTAAATCTAAGATAACCAAATCAGGCCGTTTTTCTTTAAAAACAGCTAAGCCCTCTTCCCCATCTTTAGCCTGCAATGTTTCAAAGCCTTCTGCTTCTAAAAATTCAACTATGCCAGCACGAATATTCGCTTCGTCCTCAATAATCAAGATTGTATCTTTCATGTGAGTTTTCCCCTAATCTACAATACAATGACTGCAATATTTTTTCAGTAAATCATTTTTCAAATCCCATAAAGGCTGCGATAAATCTACATAATATTTATGTGGATGTTCAAAACGCAGCATTTCATCCCACAAGGTACCTAACTGTTCTTGGAAATAATCTCTGATTTCTGTTACGCTAGGCGACTCATAAACACATTCACCTTGAAGAAAAATAGGTACTTGCAAAGGTTTAGCAATAAAATCTTTAACTACTTTTCTCTTCCAAGTATGGGCAGGATGGAATAATTCATAAGGTTTATTTTCATCAATTATTTCATCAGCTAAGCTAATCACATCAGCAATAGCTTTGCCACTTTTCTTTTCATAAAGACGCCAAACTTTTTTATGACCTGGGTTAGTAATTTTTTCAACATTCTCACTGATTTTAATTTTTGGTACGATTTCCTTGTCTTCTTCAACAGCAACAAGCTTATAAACACCACCAAAGACAGGGTCTGATTTAGCTGTAATCAAGCGTTCACCCACACCGAAAGAATCAATCATCCCACCTTGCAGCAATACATCACGAATAATATATTCGTCAAGAGAATTAGACGCTACAATTCCACAGTCAGGGAAACCTGCTGCATCTAATTCAGCTCGCACTTTTTTGGATAAATAAGCAATATCACCACTATCAATGCGTACACCTTTTGGACGAAAACCTGCCGGTACAATAACTTCATTAAAAACTTTAATGGCATTAGGCAAGCCAGACTCCAAGACATTATAAGTATCAATCAACAAGGTACAATTATCAGGATAAGTTTCGGCATAATTACGGAAAGCTTCTTCTTCCGTAGGGAACATCTGCACCCAGCTGTGAGCCATTGTCCCTAAAGCAGGGATACCCATATCGCGATCAACAATAGTACAAGCTGTACCTACACAACCACCAATATAAGCTGCTCTTGCCCCCATAATTGCCCCAGTAGAACCTTGGGCACGACGAGAACCAAATTCCATTACAGCTCTGCCTTCAGCAGCACGAACAATTCTACTGGCTTTAGTGGCGATTAAGCTTTGATGATTAATCGTCAATAAAATCATTGTTTCTAAAAATTGAGCCTGAATAGCCGGCCCTTTAATTGTAATCAACGGTTCATTAGGGAAGACCGGTGTACCTTCTGGAATTGCCCAAACATCACAAGTAAATTTAAAATTACGCAAGTAATTTAAAAAGTCTTCGCTAAAACAATTTTTGCTTCGCAAATACGCAATATCTTCTTCGGTAAATTTTAAATCTTTGATATACTCAATCACCTGCTCCAAGCCTGCCATAACAGCAAAACCACCACTGTCGGGAATTTTTCGGAAAAACATATCGTAATAAACGATTTGCTCTGCCACACCATGTTCGAAATAACCATTTGCCATTGTTAATTCATAAAAATCAGCTAACATCGTTAAATTCATAGTTATTGCCTCCCCCACTATTTATCCGTTAATTCAACTTAAATAAAATCTGTCTCAGGGTCACCATCAGGTAATACTTCCCAACCATCATAAATACCTTGATATTCTTCAGCTAAGTCAAAGAAATCATAAGTTAATTCGGTTAAGGTTTCAATTTGTAAATCATGGGTACCTAAAATATGCAGACCAAATGGTGTGCCAGGTACATTTTCATTGTAGAAATTATCCTCTAAAATTTCATAACCCAAAGCCATTAAACGCACTTTAGCTTGACCTCTAGAAGCACCATTATCAAAGAAGAACCAGTGATTTACTTCGTATTGCTCACTTAAATCTGCGCCTGCTCTAGCCATATTTTGAACAACTTTTCTGTTTTTCATGATTTGGAATTCTACTGCACTTGGATAAACTACATTAAAGTAGAAATTCCAAGGTGCATCTTTTTCCAATAAATAATTAAATTGATAATTACTGTATTCAGAAGCAATTTTGCCGACCAAACCTGCTAAATAAGTATCATCCTCGGCATAAAAATACAACATACGGCTGCCACCGGAAGTAATAGTGGCAATATGTTTAGCATGAGCTTCTGCTTTGAAGACATCTTCAATACGGTCTTCAATCCCAAATAAAGTATCTCTTTCACTTTCTTGATAGAAGCCGTCTTCTGTTGGATGCTGAATGGCAATTTGAATTCCCAATAAATTGCTGCATTTAATGATAGGTGCAACACGAATAGCTGCCATATCAACCATAACTAATGCTTTTTCATCATCAATTACAGTTACATACATATCCCAATCAGTTTCCATAGTCAAAAATTCCGGTAGAGCTTCTTCCTCTAAACCAGTAGTAAACTCGATAAAACTTTCTCTTCTTTCTTCAGTCATTAAATAATAACACTCCTTTAACTTATCTCTTAATAGTTATTTACGCTTCAATTAATCTAGCTTTTAAAAATTCACGGTCAGCAGCAATAGTAGCTGTAGTTTGAGCTACGCTTGGTCCACCGATGGTATTGCGCATTGCCATGCAGGTATATACTGAAATAGCTTCATAAATATCCTCTTCGATAGCTGGATGATGCTGTTGATATTCTTCTAAACTTACTTCATCCAAACTGATTTGTCTATCTAAACATTCTGCTACCATTTTACCGACAATAGCATGAGCATCACGGAACGGCACACCTTTTCTTACTAAATAATCAGCCAAGTCCGTAGCATTGGTAAAACCACCTTTAGCTGCTTGCAGCATATTGTCTTTTCTTACCGTCATCGTTCTTAACATCGGAGTAAAGACTAATAAACATTTTTGCCAAGTATCTACCGTATCAAACAATCCCTCTTTATCTTCCTGCATATCCTTATTGTAAGCTAACGGCAAGCCTTTCATAGTCGTTAACAGTCCCATTAAATTACCGTACACACGACCTGTCTTCCCACGCATCAGCTCAGCTACATCAGGATTTTTCTTTTGGGGCATAATGCTGCTGCCTGTGCTGTAACCGTCATCTAAATCAATAAAATGAAATTCCTGACTGGACCAGAGAATAATTTCCTCACAGAAACGGCTCAAGTGCATCATAGAAATAGATGCTGCTGACATATATTCCAAAATGAAATCACGGTCACTTACGCCGTCCATAGAATTTAAACAAACTTGCGAAAAACCTAATTCAGCCGCTACCTGTTCTCTATCTAAAGGGAAAGTAGTGCCCGCTAAAGCCCCTGAGCCTAAAGGCAAGACATCCATTCTTTGTTGGCAATCTTCCAAACGGGTAATATCTCGCTTCAGCATTTCACCATACGCCAATAAATGATGGGCAAAGGAAACAGGCTGAGCACGTTGTAAATGGGTGTACCCTGGAATAACTGTTTCTTTGTGTTCTTCGGCAATATCCACTACTGCTGTCAACAATTCCAACAATAAGCTTTTAGTATGCTCGACTTCATCACGCAAATACATCCGTACATCAACTGCTACTTGGTCATTACGGCTGCGGCCAGTATGCATTTTTTTACCGACAGCACCGATTTTTTCAGTCAATAATACTTCAATATTCATATGAATATCTTCGGCAGCTGGGTCAAAAACTACTTGTCCGTTTTCAATTTCTGCCAAAATTTCATCCAAGCCGGCAATAATTTGCGCTGCTTCTTCTTTGGTGATAACACCTACATCACCTAACATTCGCACATGAGCTTTACTGCCTACAATATCCCAGTGGTATAATTTCTGGTCAAATGAAATAGAAGAATGAAAATCTTCTACCAATTTATTGGTGTCTTTACTGAAACGTCCACCCCATAATTTTGCCATAATTTCAATCCCCTTTATCCATTGATAATCTTTTCTATATCTTGCTGTAAAATTTCACGAATATCTGCTGCTTTTTCTTTATCTTCGGCACGAATAGAGTAATAAAATTTAATCTTTGGCTCTGTCCCAGAAGGTCTAATTGCAGCCCAGCTGCCGTCAGCTAAATAATATTTCAAAACATCAGATGGTGGTAAATTACCTAAACCACCTTGATAATCCTTCACTTCCTGCACTGTCAACTGTCCTAACACAGTAGGTGGTGCTTGTCTTAAGGCTGCCATCAGATTTTTAATTTTTTCTTGACCGTCTACTCCAGGTAAAGTATAAGAAAAAATACCGTCCAAATAATAGCCGTAATCTTGATATAATTTTTCCAAACGGTCAACTAAGGTTAAGCCTTGTGCTTTCCAATAAGCCGCCATTTCGCTGATTAATAACGCTGCTACTACAGCATCTTTATCGCGTGCATGGTCACCTACTAAATAACCATAGCTTTCTTCATAACCCATAAAGAAGCTTTGCTTACCCGAATGAGCAAATTCGACCATTTTCTCACCAATATATTTAAACCCTGTTAATGTTTCTAAAACTTCGATACCAGCTTTAGCAGCAATTGCAGCCCCCAAATCAGAAGTAACAATAGTTTTAATCAAAGTGCTGCCTTCTTTACTTTGTGCGCCTTGCTGCTGCACTAGATAATCTACCAACAAAGCACCAATTTGATTACCACTTAATAATTGATAACCTTGTGCTGTTGCCACAGCAGTCCCAATGCGATCACTGTCAGGATCAGTTCCTAAAATTAAATCAGCTTTAATTTCTTCTCCACGCGCTATTGCCAAGGCTAAAGCTGCCTTGTCTTCAGGATTAGGTACATCAACCGTAGAAAAATCGCCATCATAATCACTTTGGCTTGCTACCAAATTTACATCGCTAAAACCAGCCTGCTTTAAAACCTCCTGCACAGGACGCAAACCTGTCCCATGTAAAGGCGTATAAACTATACGCAAGTTGGCTTTTGCATTTTTGTCTGTCAAGCGTTTTTGCTGTAAAACAGCTTGCTGATAAGCTTGGTGCACAGCAGAGCCAATAGTATGATATAAATTACGTTCTTGGGCCAGCTCACGATTAAGCATAATCGGTAAAGACTCCAAGGTTTCATATCTTGCCATATTTTCGGCAATCTCAGCAGCCATAGCCTCTGTAGCCTGTACTCCCTGACGATGATATACTTTATAACCATTATATTCTTTCGGATTATGGCTGGCTGTAATCACAATCCCACCAGCAGCCTGCAAATGACGAATAGCAAAAGACAGTTCTGGAGTAGGAGTTGGTCTGTCAAATAAATAAGTTTTGATACCAAAAGAATTTAACATCAATGCTGCTTCTTCAGCAAATCTTTCTGAATAATGGCGACTGTCATAAGCTATGACTACGCCTTCGGTAAAGGCATCTTTACCAGTATGAGCCAAAAGATACAAAGCCAACGCTGCTGTAGCTTTTTGTACGGTATAGACATTCATCCGATTTGTTCCGGCACCGATAATACCCCTTAAGCCTGCCGTCCCAAAAGATAAATCCTGATAAAAACGTTCATAGATAGCTTTATCGTCACCTTGAATAGCCTGCAATTCTTTTCGCAGTTCTTCTTCCATACCTTCAGCCTGCTGCCACATCTGATATTTATCTAAATAATCCATAGTTCTACCTCATTTTCTTAAAATTACATTTCATTATATTATAACAAATCCCCTATTAGTTTGCCATAAAAATCTCCCGACACGGTATAGCAATTTGTGTCGGGAGCATAGCTACTGGGCTTCATCACAAATACGCTTAGTTAAACGCAGCAAGGTACTTTTGCTAATCTTTGTCATCTTGCTGACTTGGCGAAAACTATATTTGTTCAATAAATCCATAGCCTCAGCTATTTCTTCTTCTGTATATTTTTGCGGACGCCCCTCCGAATACCCCTCTTTAGTCTTGGCAATTGCTTTGCCGGCACTAGTTCGCTGCATAATCATGTCCCGTTCAAATTCAGCAAAACCCAGCATTACGGTCAAAATCAATTTACCCGTCGGTGTATTATCGACTGTTCCCATATTTAAAATAGTTACACGGACACCTTTATCCAGCAGCTTCTGAATAACATTAATCCCTTCTACCGTATTACGGGCAAATCTATCCAATTTTGTAACAATCAGCGTATCACCGTCAGTTAATTTTTCCATTAATATATTGAAATTAGGCCGTGAAGTTTTCGTTCCGGTGAAAGCATCCTGATAAATTTCCTGAGCCCCATGATGCCGTAAAACACGCTCTTGCTCTTCTAAACTGTTGCCTTTAACTTGTCCTGTTGTACTTACTCGCATGTAACCATAAATCATGTTGTCCTTCCCCTTTCTTGTAGAAATTGTAGTTTTTGGTCTAAATTGCAGTTTAAGGATAGTTTACCACAAAAGCTTTCTTAACATTCCTTATCTTAACCTTGATTAAAAGTATTAATCTGTGGTAAAATAATTCGATATAAATTTTAATGAACAGGAGCGACTATCATGAACATTGTCGAACAAGTTACCATTGATTTACGGCAGGAAGTAGAACAAGCCATTGCCCAAGCTCAAGCTAATGGGTTGTTTAATTATACTCAAATGCCTGCTTTTGTCATCGAGGTACCAAAAGATAAATCTCACGGTGATTTTGCAACTAATGCTGCTATGCTGCTGACTAAAGAAGCAAAAATGAAACCTCGTGATATAGCCCAGGCCATTGTTGACAATTTAAATAAAGACAGTAAATTAATTGCTAGCGTAGAAATTGCCGGACCAGGCTTTATTAACTTTTTCTTAAAACAAGATTGGCTTTATGAAATTTTACCAATCGTTGAACAACAGGACACAGCCTTCGGCTCTGTTAATGTCGGCAACGGCGAAAAAGTTCAAATCGAGTTTGTCAGTGCTAATCCTACAGGCTTGCTGCACATGGGTAATGCTCGTGGTGGTGCTTTGGGTGATTGCTTGGCTAATCTGCTGAAAATGGCAGGCTATGATGTAACTAAAGAATTTTACATCAATGATGCTGGCAACCAAATCGTAAATTTGGGTAAATCTTTAGAGGCTCGTTATTATCAAGAATTAGGCCAAACTGATTATCCATTCCCTGAAGACGGTTATCATGGTGAAGATATTCGAGACACAGCAAAAAGAATTATTGCCGAAGTAGGCGACAGTTATTTAGCTCTTTCTCCTGAAGAAAGACAAGAAAAAATGATTGCTACTGCTTTAGAAGAAAAAGTTACTAACATTCGTCAAGGTTTATTAGACTTTGGCATCGAATATGATGTATGGTTCAGCGAAACTACTTTACACGAAAGTGGTGCTATCCAAGATGTAGTACAATTATTAACTGACCGTGGCATGACTTATGAAAAAGATGGTGCAGTTTGGTTGAAAACTACTGCTTTCGGAGAAGAAAAAGATGAAGTTTTAATTCGTTCCAACGGTATTCCTACTTACTTTGCTGCTGATATTGCTTACCATAAAAATAAATTTGACCGTGGGTTTAAACGCGTAATCAATATTTGGGGGGCTGACCACCATGGTCATGTAGCGCGAATGAAAGGTGCTATGGATGCTATCGGCTATAACTCCGAAGATTTAACTGTTATGTTGATGCAATTAGTTCGTCTGTATCGTGGCGGTGAAGTTGTGCGTATGTCTAAACGCACCGGTCAATATGTTACTTTACAAGAATTAATCGAAGAAGTTGG
>JAFXJE010000183.1 GCA_017532485.1 Peptococcaceae bacterium
ACATAGGTAATTGCTAAAATGGCAAGTACAAAGCCCAATGCGATACCTGCATTTTTCATCTCCTTATCCCTCATTTCTTCTTAAAATTATCGGAAAATAACAATTTTACTCATTTTCTTTTGTTTCGTCAGATTCTTCAGCTGGTTCTTCCACTTTAACCACTTTTGGTTCTACAACGATACCGTTAGCAGCATTGTATTCTGCCACATATCTTGCAGCCAGACCTGCACGGTCTTCCTGTGGGAAAGCTTCCACATCTCTGTCTTTCTTAACAACAACAACCAGTTTGAAGAGAATAGTAGCAATCAAGAAACCGATTGCAAAAACACCGACGATAATCAGAACTTCTGGCACAGTTGGATGATAAGCAGCGATTTCGCCAAATGGTGTTTCGGATAAACCACCGATAACAAAAGTCAAACCTTTTTCAATGTACATGGATAAGAATACGCACGCACAAGCAATACCTAACAGCATTGGATTTGTTCTAGTTTGTCTTGGGATTAATAATACCAAGGATACTACTACTAAGCAAACGAAGAACATCATTAATGGTACGAATTGACTATGACCATGTAAGCCAAAGAATAAATACTGCAATGCAGCTTTATGACCAGGAACATTACTATAGAATGCTACGAAGAATTCGCACAGAACCATAAAGATAGTTGCTGTATAAGCATAAGCAATTGTGGTAGCCAAATTATTGATTGCTTTTTGACCAGCATCAAAACCAGTTAATTTTTTCAAAATGAAGCAAATCAAAATAATCAAGCTTGGACCAGTTGCAAAAGCACTTGCTAAGAATTTAGCAGGCAGCATAGCTGTCAAGAAATAATGACGGCTTGGCAAACCGGAATACAAGAACGCTGTAACAATGTGGATACTGAAAGCAAATGGAATAGATAATACTGCTAAAGCTTTAACAATTTTACCATATTTTACGCCTTTGTTTTCAGCCTGCAATACATTGTAACCAACGATTAAGTTTAATACCAAGTAGCATGGTAATACCACAGAATCCCAGAACAACATGGAATGTGGTGTTGCATAGATATAAACATTAAACAGTTTCATTGGAGAACCAATATCTACTACAACGAATAACAATGCCATGATAATAGCAGGAATAGCTAAGAATTCACCTACTACAGTAATACGACCATATTCTTTTACATTATGCAAATAATATGGCAGTACAATCATAACCCCGCCGGCTGCTACCCCAACGAAGAAAGTCAGGTGACCGATATACAGCCCCCAAGAAATATCTCTGCTCAGACCAGTTACAGCAAAACCGTGTGTCATCTGGTAGATATATGCAGCAAAACCTACTGCAATCAGAGCAACAAGAAACATAATCCAAGCCCAGAAAGATTTACTGGTACGTTTCACTAACGCTTTTTCAATCATTATCTACCCCTCCTTACACGATATAGAAGACCTTAGGTTTAGTACCTAAACTTGGTCTGCGTTGTAATGTCAGATTTTGTGCCAATGCTTTGCTGATAGTGGAGTTAGGGTCATTTAAGTCACCAAAAATGATTGCATCTCCAGCGATTTCAGCACATAATGGCAGTTCGCCAACAGCCAGACGTTCGGAGCAGAAGTTACATTTTTCTACTACCCCTTTCATTCTGGTTGGATAGGTTGGGTTGATTTCATCTAAATAATCTCTAGGGTCTTTATAGTTGAAGCTACGTGCACCATATGGGCAAGCTGCCATGCAGTTACGACAACCGATGCAACGGTGCATATCCATGCCGATAACGCCTTCAGCATTTTTGAAAGTAGCTTTAGTTGGACATACACGAACACATACAGGTTCTTCACAGTGGTTACATAAAGTAGCAAATGTTTTACCTTTGTATTTTTCAGCGGTATAATCATGAACTTCATCTAAGAATAAATGTTCAAATTTTTCGCCCCATAACCACATTACTTCATCTTTTTTAGTATCAATGTTTGGAACATTATGATATTTATGGCAAGCTGTAATACATTCTTGGAATTTAGCTTCGTCCATTTTATTCATATCAATAACCATACCATATTTTACACCTGTACGTTTGTCAGGATGATTGATATAGTTTTTAGTTGCAGCAGCACCTGCAGGTGTCTGTGCTACAGCCGCTACGCCTAAACCAGCAATAGCTGCACCACCCAATTGTAAAAACTTTCTTCTATTCATATCCATATTAATTTGCACCTCCTGCTACAGTTACAGATGGCTCAACATGGCATTCCCAACAAGTTGGTGTTACATTAGAATAGTTATGACATTCTAAGCAGAAATCTTCATAATTGGAATGACATTCAAAACAAGTATTCTGTAAACTTGCTAAATATTCTGTACCATCGCTGGCAACATATACTCTAGTTCCTTCACGAACAACTTCTACTTTCCAGTCGTTCAAAATATTCATGTGATTAGCACGCATATAATCAACATCTTCTACACAATGAGGGTCAACCATAGCGTTAATCACAGGCGTATCGTAACTCAATTCAGGACCGTTTTGCGCTTCACCGGTAAAAATTGCAGACCAAAATGGTACAGTTACCAACAGCAAGAAAGCGACAATCCCAATGATAATGTTTGTCTTATTTTGCATCGACTACGCCTCCTCATCTTCTAAATTCTGTAATGGTTCAAAACGCAAGTTTTCTTCACGTTTCTTTTCACCTTTCATTACTAAAGCATTACCCAATAATTCGTGAACACCACAAACATCTACGCCAGGGTTCCAGTAATCCATTAAAGCTGGTAATGCTGCACGGTCAATTGCACAAATACAAGCTAACATATTAACGCCATGTTTTTCTTTAACATATTTAACTGCATTTGCTCTTGGGAAACCACCACGCATACGCATTTCCATGTTTTCATCGTTACCTAAACCAGCACCACTACCACAGCAGAAAGTTTTTTCTCTGATAGTATCTTCAGGCATTTCATACCATTCAACACAGTGGTCTAAGATATATCTTGGTTCATCCAGTAAGCCCATTGCACGAGCAGGGTTGCAAGAGTCATGATAAGTTGCAATAATACCTTTGTTTCTGCTTGGATCCAATTTAACTTTATTATGACGCAATAAGTCTGCAGTAAATTCAGTTACGTGAATCATTTTTGTTGCAGAAGCATTTTCAAATACAGTGCCTGTAACAGGGCTCTTTGGTACTTCCAAGTTTGCAGGAGCTGGACCATTCATAGTATCCATGTATTGGTTTAATACACGCCACATATGACCGCACTCACCACCGATGATGTATTTAACACCTAAGCGTTGTGCTTCAGCGTAAATTTTTGCATTTAAGCGTTTCATCATTTCGTTGGAGGTGAAGAGACCGAAGTTACCACCTTCAGAGTTGTAGGTACTTAAGGTATAGTCTAAGCCCATTTCATGGAACAACATTAATTGACCCATCAAGCTGTAAGTACCAGGTGTAGCAAAAACGTCACCAGATGGTGGAACATACAGGATTTCTGCACCTTTACGGTTGTAAGATAAATCCAAACGAACACCAGTGATGTCTTCGATATCATCAACTACCATATCAAAGGAGTCAACGATACCATGAGGTTGAATACCTAAGTGGTTACCTGTTCTGTAACAAGCAGATACAGGACCCATTACCCAGTTGATATTTAAACCAACTAAGTTCAGCAATTCTCTTGCCAACATTGTGATTTCAGCGGTATCAATACCGTATGGACAGTAAACAGAGCAGCGTCTGCATTCTGTACATTGGAAGAAATAGTAGAACCATTCTTTCAATACAGGTACAGTCAATTCTCTGGCACCAACCATTTTTGCCATTAATTTACCTGCTAATGTGTACTCTTTTCTGTACACAGAACGTAACAGTTCAGCACGTAATACAGGCATGTTTTTTGGATCGCCTGAGCCTAAGAAGAAGTGGCATTTGTCAGCACATGCACCGCATCTTACGCAGACATCCATGAATAATTTTAAGGAACGGAAACGATCTAAACGGTCTCTTAAACCATCTAAAATGATTTCCTTCCAGTTTTCAGGCAGTTGCCAGTCATCATCTGTTGGCTGCCATTGCCGTGGATTTGGGAACCCAATGATATTTAAGCTTTCAGGTCTGCCGGGATAGCTGAAGGTACCAGGTTTGAAATCAACTGGTGTATCCATCCAACTGGTTACTGGCGGCTTAAAATCAATTTTTGTCAGTTCCTCTGGTTTTGGAAGTTTTGCCATGTTAACACCCCTTTATCATAATTCCTTTTCTTATTCTTCTATATAGTTACTGCATCGCATAAACGATGAAGCATCTAGCGATTCATTTAACAAATTAGCTTTTTGCAGCATATCATTAGTTTCTTTGATTTGCTTAATGCGTAATTCGTAAATTAAGTTTTTGCTTTCCATATATAAATCAAAAGCCATTAAACCCAATGTATCTAAATTGCCGTCCATATCTCTTAAATCTGCTTCAGTTACCTTTCCAGCAGCAATTTCGTCAGCGAACTGCTTGCGCAAAATTGCTTTAAATGCAAACATAAAAGCGACAGCTCTAGATGGTTTCATATCCTGAACAGCACGAATACGCATAATCATTTCCAAATGACGATATAACGCATCGGCATCGGCTTCTCCATGCAATTCTGCCAGCAATTGGTCTAAAGCACGGTAAATATTACTTCCGACAGGATTACTAAATTCATTATCTACTTTAGCAAAATATTTATGTGCTTCATCAGAATATGCCCCAATAACTTGTTCAAACCAAGCTTTTAATAAAGCGCCATGATTTTTCTCCATCAGCTGTTTTAAATTTTCTTGCCCCATCATGTCACCCCCTTAACCAATATAACTATGCATTCCAGCCATCAAGTAACTTACTCCGTAAAGAGTAAATATTACTGCTGCAAAACCTAACACCGCAAGCCACGCACTGCGTTTTCCCTGCCAACCAAGGAAACGAGTGTGCAGATAGCCGGCATAAATCAACCAAGTAATCAAAGCCCATGTTTCTTTTGGGTCCCAGCTCCAAAAACTGCCCCAAGCATATTGCGCCCAAACGGAACCTGTAACTAACATAATTGTTAAAAACGGCAAGCCCACGAAAATTGCTTTATAAGACAATTCGTCCAACTTTTTCAGTTCTTTTTTTTCAGCTTTATTCATTTTCACTAAGTAAGCTATAGCTATCGCAAAAGAGATGGCAAAAGCACCATATGCAATAACTGCTGCTGAAACATGGATTGCCAGCCAATAGCTCCGTAAAGCAGGCATAATCGGCTCAACACTTAAATCTAAATTAATCAACCAACAACTAAGCAGGACTACTATCGGTAAAACAAACAAACCCAAGAAATCCAGCTTGAATTTTCTTTCCATAAATACAAAAGTTACCATAACGGCTGCCGCAAAACACAAGCCAAATTCATAACCATTATTTAAAGGTAAGCCTTTGATTAAATATGTTCTCAATATCAAAACAGCAAGGTTCATCAACAAGCCCAAATACGCTGCATAAAGTGCAGGCTTACGCATATTTTCTTTTTTAGACCAAGCACTAAAAACATAAAGCATAAACGAGCCTGTATAGGCGGCCAGCATCAGCCATAATAACGGCAGTTGCCAAGTTGTCATTTATTTTTCCTCCTTGTCATTGCCCCAATGTTCCTGCCACTTTTCCTGCATATTTTCTACTACCATTGGGCTCTTGCTGTAAAAACGGACATAAGCTCTACCTTGTTGTCTGCGATACAGCACCTGTATTTCCTGATAACGACCACCCCAAAATAACATCGAAGCAATAGTTGCCAGCAAGAAACCAAAAAATACGATTGATAAACCTCTTACGGTTTTTACTTCTAAAACTGTATAAGCACTTTCTTCTAAATATTCAACACAAATGCCGTCACCCAAATCTACCTTATCACCGTTGGTAACATAAGTACCTGTTTGGTCTGTGCCATCACCGCCATAATGTAGAAAATGTCCGTCATTTGTATTAGCCACGATTAAATGATTGCCATTTAAGAAAAATACATTATTATCCGGCAAAGCATAAGTACCATTTTCCACTTCATTAGGTGAACCGCTTATTTCTACTAAATGCTGCACACCATAGGAATTTTGGTAAATAACCAAATCTTTATATTGGTACGGCTTATTAACCATGGTCTGGACTTGTTCACCGACTAGCTGACCAGCTAAATAAAGATTAAAAGTTGTAATCCAGTTATCAATAGCACCATTTTTATCGAAAGCTGTTTCAAAAGATATGACTTCCACATAGCTGTCTTCTCCGTATCTTTCACGCAACTCCAATGGCAAAAGTGGTTTTTGCTCAGGATAAGCCATAAATGCGCCACTCTCATTAAAAGTATAAGCAAGACAGCCGACTAAAATAACTAACAAGGCTATATGCAAAACATGAGGTGCTGCCAAACCCATCTTGCCTTTGACTGCCAAAAGCTTGACCACATCACCTTGTTCTTCGCGATATATCTTGTACCTTTGTTCACATATCCATTGAGAAAGTTCCTCCAAAGGAACTTCTATGTTTTCTGCATCTTCTGAAACAACGATATCTGCTGGTTTTCGATGCAGCTGTCGCCAAAACTTAGGTAATATTTTTATCGTACATAAACTCAAATTGACAAAAAACGCTATCACCAAAAGACGAAAAGTCCAGCTGCTAAAAGCATCAACTTCCGGAAAAATCGTTGCTAAGATGGAAAATAACGCTATGCCTACTATCAAAAGCACCGCCAATTTCATGGACGATAAAAAACGCAACATCCCCATCATCTACTCTCCCTGTATTCTAATTATTATAACGAAATTTCTCGCAAAACACTACTGTTTTTCTAAAAAAATCTACAAATTATATTGCAAAATTTATTTTTTCACATAGATTTATTTTATTTGACTATTTTTCGCATCTGTTGGAGAGCATTTTTCTCCAATCTGGAAACCTGCATTTGTGAAATACCTAACAGTTCAGCCACTTTACTTTGGGTCATATCTTCAAAGTAACGATAATAAATAACTTTTCGTTCATTATCCGACAAAGTTTCCAGCGCTGCCTTCAACTCACCCTTTGTCTCGATACTTGCCAAATCTTTATCTTCTGCCCCGAACAAATTTAAACGTTCGCTGCCGTTTTCATCATCCAAAGGCTCGGACAAAGAAGTCATATATATTGCCTGTTTTGCCTCTAAGGCCTGCACTATTTCCTCGGAGGTACTGCCCAATAAATTCGCTAACTGTTCCGTACTTGGAGTTTTGCCATACTGCTGTACAAACTCACCTTCGGCTCGCGAAATTTTTCCACTTAATTCGCGATATTTACGTGGAATAGAAAGTTGCCATGTATGGTCACGATAATAATTCATTAATTTACCAGAAACAGTACGGTAAGCAAATGTTTTAAAACGAATACCCTTTTCAGGCTCAAAACGCTCTAAAGCACCTACTACAGCAATTCTTGCCACCTGCAGCATATCTTCCTTTTCCCACTGCAAATAACATTGAGTTTGCACCCAATATTTAATCAAGGGCTCCATACTTAACAATAATTCATTTAATTTTTCTTCTGTAGGCTGATTTTTATATTGAACCACCAATTCTTCTAAATCTTGTTTCATACCTTATCGCCACTCTCCGCAAGCCAAGTTAATTGTCCATTCAAGGTATTTCCACTTTCATTATACCAAATTTTATCTAAAAGAAGTTGAAGCAGCATCAAGCCACGTCCATTTTCAGCCAAAATGTCTTCCGGCAAATTCACTTCTTTTTGAGGAGTAAAACCTTCGCCTTCATCAGTTACGGAAAAAATAAATTCTCCCTTGCGATAACGCCAACAGACCGTTACTTTTTTGTCTGCTTGTTCCTGATTACCATGGATAATGCCATTATGCACAGCTTCCAGCAAACACAATCTCAAGTCCAATTGTTTTTCCGCAGGCATTTCTAAATCTGTCATCAGCTGCTGCAACTGCTCTTCCAATGTCTGCACTTGAGCAATTTCTCGCAACTCCAGTACAATTTCCTGCCATTCCATAAGTTTGCTCCTATATTTTTAAATTGAAAGTTGTAAGCCTTGTTTTTGCAATCGT
>JAFXJE010000016.1 GCA_017532485.1 Peptococcaceae bacterium
GCTGGCTGCTGAGAATAGTGTAATAGCTACGGTAGGCAAGTGTAATATTATAAATCAAGCCATTAATGTAGTGCCTGGTCAAGTGGAGTTTTATCTTGATTTACGTGGTATCGAGGAAAAAAGCATTAGAGAAGTTCGCACGAAAATTATGAATGATTTGCAAAATATAGCTGACCAAAGGGGACTGAAATTACTGGTAGAAGTATTGGATGAGGAAAAACCAGTGCGATTAGCTGCTTCGTTGCTGCCAAAGCTGCAACAAGTATGCGAACAACAAGGTTTGACTTATTTACAGATGCATAGTGGGGCAGGTCACGATACTATGCATTTAGCTAAGTTAACTCGAGGGGCATTACTTTTTATTCCTTGTCGAGGTGGGATTAGCCATAACAGTTTAGAAGCTGTGAACCGAAAAGCTATTGAAAATGGTATCAAGCTACTGTATGGTTTGATGAAATCTTGGGGCAATTTTTAAGTAATCAGGAAATAGACAAGAGCAATACCTGTTATATAAAGAAAAAAATTGTTCGAAAATGAGATAATGTTTATAATTAACAAATGATAGAAAATGTTGCTGGAGGTAAGAAAAAGTGGGAACGCCTAATGTATATCCTATGGGAACAACGATTTACAATCCGGAAAAGGCTTGGAATGGTTATACTTTGATGCAGGTTATTGGCGAAGGTGCTGTTTTGATTGATATGAATGGCAATGTCGTAAAGACTTGGCAAAATTTACAAGGTTTTCCCAATAAATTATTACCTAAAGGGCAAATCTTTGGCAGTTTAGGTATGCGTGATTCAGAATATGCCTATCAAGATATGATAGATTTAGTTCAGATAGATTGGGAAGGCAATATTGTTTGGAAATTTGACCACAAAGAAGAAGTGGAAGATAATGGCGAAAAACAATGGGTCGCTCGCCAACATCATGATTTTCAACGCGAGGGCAATCCCGTCGGGTACTATGTACCTGGGATGGAGTGCAAATTAAACAGTGGACATACTTTGTTGTTGTGTCACGAAAATGTTTATAATGAACAAATTTCTGAAAAGCGTTTGCTGGATGATGTCATTATCGAAGTTGACTGGGACGGCAATATTATGTGGAAATGGAGTGCCAGTCAACATTTCAAAGAAATGAATTTTTCGGAAACGGCTAAAAATACAATTTATCGTAACCCAAACTATCATCCCAATGGTGGCGGCATGGGAGATTTGCTGCATATTAACAGTATGAGTGTTTTAGGGCCTAATCGTTGGTATGATAACGGAGATGAACGCTTTCACCCCGACAATATTATTTGGGATGCACGCGAGAGCAATATTACAGCTATTATCAGTAAAAAGACTGGAGAAATTGTCTGGCAATTGGGGCCAGATTTTTCAATAAATGCTGAATTGAGAGCTATTGGACAAATTATTGGGCAGCACCATGCACACATGATTCCACAAGGCTTGCCAGGAGAAGGAAATATTTTAATTTTTGACAATGGTGGCTGGGCTGGTTATGGTGCACCTACCAATACAAGCAAAGATGGTACTAAGGTAGAAAAGCGAGATTATTCAAGAATTATTGAAATTGACCCAATAACTTTGAAAGTAGTCTGGGAATTTACTGGGAGTAAATGGGGTGGGATGTCTTCGCTTGTTTCTGTATCGAAATTTTATAGTCCATTGGTAAGTTCTGCTCAGCGCTTACCTAATGGTAATACTTTGATTACAGAAGGAGGCAGTTTAAGAATTTTTGAGGTAACAGCTAATAAAGAATTAGTCTGGGAATATCTTGCTCCTTTTGATTTTCAAAATCCTTTTCTTTATCGGGCTTATCGTTATCCTTATAGCTATGTCCCACAATTACCAATGCCAAAGGAAATACCTGTCAAACGAATTGATAATAAGACTTTTCGTGTGCCTGGTGCTGCTGAAGGTATGATAGATAACATTACAACTGTGCAGGGGGCTAAAGGATATACAGGCTCATTTGATAACTGTGTGGTTTAATGCTAAGCGAATGAAACAAAAAAGAAAGGTGGCTATATTAGCGTGAATACACAAAGTATAAATATTGCAAAACAAAAAGTACTAGGATATAAAGGAATGGTCTTTTTTATAGCCTTGATGAATATGTTTATTCCATTATCAACAGATTTATATTTACCTGCATTGCCAAGCATGAGTGAATATTTTCAAGTTTCAGCAACAGTAACCAATTTGTCTTTGGTTAGCTTTTTCTTTTGTTATGCGGTTGGTACACTATTTTGGGGTCCAATGAGTGATAAATATGGGCGCAAGCCAGTTTTGGTTGCAGGTACGGCTATTTATGTGGTGGCTAGTGTAGGTTGTGCTGTGGCACCGACAGCTTATATTTTAATTGCAGCAAGGGTGTTTGAAGGCTTCGGAGCGGGGGCAATTACCGCAGTATCTATGGCAATTATTAAGGATTGTTTTGCTGGTAAACAACGGGAAACGATTTTAGCAATTGTGCAATCTATGTCTGGGTTAGCACCAATGCTGGCACCGGTAATTGGGGCGATTATTATTGAGTATGTTGGTTGGAGAGGCTCTTTTTGGCTATTGGTTATTATTGGTAGCATTTGCTTAGGTATGGCAGCAGTTTATCAAGAAACTTTGCAAGAAGATGAAAAATATACTGGCAGTATTCTTGGTTCTTTAGGCCGATTAGTTACTGTAAGTAAAAATATTGGGTTTATTCTCCCTTGCATTATTTTTTCGATGTATTCTATTGCCTTTATGGGCTATATCGCCATTTCTTCTTACATTTATATAGACTATTTTGGTTTGAGTAGCCAAATGTATAGTTATTTTTTTGCAGCTAATGCTTGCTTAAGCTTAGTTGGACCAATGACTTATGTGAAATTTTTTGCCGGCAGCAACAAAAAAACTTTTGCAATGCTTTGCCTAAGTGGCTGTGTTTTAGCTGGGTTGTTAGTGTTTACAGTGGGAAGAGTATCGCCAATTTTCTTTTGGTTGGGCTTTGCACCATTTTCTTTTATCGGGACATTATTACGTCCGTTCAGTACCAGTTTATTGCTCGACCAGCAAAAAGGAGATACGGGTTCTGCCTCATCTTTAATTAATGGTGTAAATACTATTTTTGGTAGCATTGGGATGACAGTAGCATCTATGGCGTGGAGCAACATAGTAGGTGGTTTGGGAATGATGATTATTTTCAGCTCACTTTTAGGCTTAGTGGCATGGTTGTTGTTATTGCGTTCTGATATTCCTTGTTACGGAGTTAAGTAAAACGAGACATCAAAATAAATTTTATCCGTATTACTAAAAAAATTAATAAATGTGAGATAAACTACTTGCCAACTATGATAACTTAGAGTATTATATTAGCATAAGATATTTAGCTATATAATAGTGATATCAATAATTAACTTGAGGAGGCTTTTTAATATGGGCGAAATTAATTTAGAAGGACAAGCGAATTGCGAGGATATGAAAAAAGTAGTATCTAAATTCGGTGTACAGGTTGTATGCAACGAAGAAGATAAAAAAGAATTAGCAAAAGCAACAGCTGATGTTGTTTTACCTGGCGGTGAAGACTGCGAAAATATGAAAGAAGTAGTATCTAAACACGGTGTAACTGTTGTTTGCGACGAAGAAGCGTAAATTGAATAATAAAGGCGATGCGAGATTTTGATCTTGCATCGCCTTTTTGCTTATTGGTTAGTCTTAAGAGTTTTGGAGTAATTTTTGTTCATCCGTAAAAGTTTTCCAATAGAGATAACCACCCGAAAGATTTTTGCAAGTAAAGCCATGCTGCGTTAAAATGCGACAAGCTACATAACTGCGTAAGCCACCGAGACAATTGACATAGATAGTTTTTTGCGGGTCTAATTCATGCAGGCGACTGCGTAAACTGTCTAAAGGGATATTGATAGTATTTGGAATTTTTCCTTTTTCGTTTTCCTTGACAGTACGGACATCCAGTAAGGTAACTTCTTCTGGATTGAGTGATGGATAGAGGTCATAATGGAAAATATCAATTCTGCCAGCTAAAATATTTTCAGCAACTAAGCCTGCGACATTGACAGGGTCTTTGGCTGAAGAAAATGGTGGAGCATAACATAATTCCAAATGGATTAAATCGTAAACGGTCATTTTGGCACGAATGGCAGTAGCCAAAACATCACAGCGCTTATCAATACCGTCATTACCTACTAATTGTGCACCAAAAATAAGACCTGTATCTTTGCTAAAGAGGAGTTTTAAATATACTTTTTGTGCTCCAGGATAATAAGTAGCATGAGAGGCTGGTTCAATATAAATTTTTTCGTAGTTGTAATTACTTGCTTGAAGAGATTTTTCATTCAAACCAGTGCAGGCTGCAGTTAAATCAAAGCACTTAAGAATAGAAGTACCTTGAGTGCCTTGATAGGTGCTATTGATACCGGCAATATTGTCAGCAACAATTCTGCCCATGCGATTAGCAGGACCTGCTAGTGGGATATA
>JAFXJE010000184.1 GCA_017532485.1 Peptococcaceae bacterium
CATAATTGTTTTGGCTTCTTGCCAAAGAGGTAATTGAAAAAGCTGCTTACAGATTGCATCACTGTATTGGGAAATTTCTTCTACTGATAATTGATTACGAATAGCTTTATACTCTTGGCGTAATTGCTTTTTCATTTCAACACCTTCTTTACTAGTTTGTTATATTATACAAGAAAAATTTTTCAGAGGGTAGTTAAGAACGAAGTTTTTTTGAAAAATAAGGGTTTTTTTCGAAAAAGCACTTGCATATTTCCAGTAAAATGATATTATATTAAATAGTGATTAGCACTCGACAATGTCGAGTGCTAATAAAATGAGAAAAAATAATTGTTAAATATATTAAGGAGGCTTTTCATATGAGCATCAGACCAATTGGAGACAAAGTAGCCATCATTCCTGTGGCTGTAGAAGAAGTAACAAAAAGTGGTATCGTTTTACCTGGCAGCGCCCAAGAAAAACCACAACAAGGTGAAATCGTGGCTGTAGGCAGTGGTTATGTATCTCAAATTACAGGCGAAAAAGTGCCATTGGAAGTTAAAGTTGGTGACCGTGTAGTTTACGCAAGATATACTGGCGTAGAAGTAAAATTTGACGGTGTAGAATATGTATTGTTATCTGAAAAAGATATTTTAGTAGTTTTAGAATAGAAAATAAAAATTTTACGCAAGTATGTAGATAAAGAAATTTGAGGAGGCTATTATAAAATGGCAAAAGAAATTCGTTTTGGCGAAGAAGCTAGAAAATCTTTAGAAGTAGGCGTAAATGCTGTTGCTGAAGCAGTAAAAGTTACATTAGGGCCTAAAGGTAGAAATGTAGTATTAGGCAGACAATATGGCGCACCTGTAATCACTAATGATGGTGTATCTATCGCACGTGAAATTGAATTAGAAGACCCATTTGAAAATATGGGGGCACAATTATTAAAAGAAGTAGCTACAAAAACAAATGATGTTGCTGGTGATGGTACTACTACTGCAACTGTTTTAGCTCAAGCTATGATTAGAGAAGGTTTGAAAAATGTTGCTGCTGGTGCTAACCCAATGATTTTGCGTCAAGGTATCCAACAAGCAGTTGCTGTAGCGGTTGAAGAAATCGGCAAAATTTCTCAAAAAGTAGAAAGCAAAGAAGCTATTGCACAAGTTGCTGCTATTTCTTCTGCTGATGAAGAAATCGGTAAATTAATCGCTGAAGCTATGGAAATCGTAGGTAACGAAGGTGTAATTACAGTTGAAGATTCTCAAACTTTCGGTACTAATTTAGAAGTAGTAGAAGGTATGCAGTTTGACCGTGGTTATATTTCTCCATATATGGTAACTGATACAGAAAAAATGGTATCTGTTTTAGATAATCCATTAATCTTACTAACAGATAAAAAAATCAGCAACATTCAAGAAATCTTACCAGTATTAGAACAAGTGGTGCAAGCTAACAAACCATTATTGTTAATTGCTGAAGATGTTGAAGGGGAAGCCTTAACAACAATGTTGTTAAATAAATTAAGAGGTACTTTCACTTGTGTAGCTGTTAAAGCTCCTGGCTTTGGTGACCGTCGTAAAGAAATGTTAAAAGATATTGCTATTTTAACAGGTGGTCAAGTAGTTACTGATGAATTAGGTTATCGCTTAGAAGATACTACTTTAGCTATGTTGGGTAGTGCTCGTCAAGTAACTGTTGGCAAAGAAAATACTATTATCGTTGACGGTCGTGGCAGCAAAGAAGAAATCGAAGCTCGTGTAGCCCAAATCAAAGTTTTAGCTGATGAAACTACTTCTGAATTTGACAAAGAAAAATATCAAGAAAGAATGGCTAAATTAGCTGGTGGTGTAGCAGTTATCCAAGTTGGTGCAGCTACTGAAACAGAATTAACCGAAAAGAAACATCGCATCGAAGATGCTTTATCTGCAACAAAAGCTGCAGTTCAAGAAGGTATCGTAGCAGGTGGTGGTACAGCATTGTTAAATATTTTACCTGCTTTAAATGATATTAAAATGGAAGAAGCAGATGCTCAAACAGGTGTAAACTTAATTCGCAGAGCATTAGAAGAACCAGTACGCCAAATCGCAGCTAATGCAGGTGTAGAAGGTTCCGTAGTAGTAGAAAAAGTGAAAACTTTAGCAGTAGGTCAAGGCTATAATGCTTTACATGACCGTTATGAAGATATGATTGCAGCAGGTATTGTTGACCCTGCAAAAGTAACACGTTCTGCATTACAAAATGCAGCAAGTATTGCTTCTATGATTTTAACAACTGAAAGCCTTGTGGCTGATGTAACAAAAGAAGACCCAGCAGCTGCTATGGGCGGTATGGGTATGGGCGGCATGATGTAATCATTCTGTCTGCATATAGGTAAAAATATAAACAGAAGCTAGGACAAAACCATTGTTCTAGCTTCTGTTTTTGTATGTGGAAGGAATAAAATACTTGGAAGAGATATGAAAAACGAGGATGAGATTTTTTCTCACCCTCGTTAATGATTACTTATTCTTTTTGACCTGCTTCAGCGATGATTTTTTCTGCAATTTTTGCAGGAACTTCTTCATAGTGGTCGATATTCATTTTAAATCTACCACGACCTTGAGTCATAGCTTTTAAGTCGATAACATATTTTTGTACTTCGGACATTGGAGCTTGAGCGAAGATAACTTGTTTAGCTTCTTCCTCATCTGGTTCCATACCCAAAACGCGACCGCGTTTGCTGTTTAAGTCACCGATAATATCGCCTACATAGTTTTCAGGAACTTTAATCTTCAACTGCATGATAGGTTCCATTAAAACAGGCTGAGCATCAACGGCACCTTTCTTCAGAGCTGTAGCTGCAGCAATCTTGAATGCCATTTCATTAGAGTCAACTGGATGATAAGAACCATCATATAAAGTAACTTTAATGTTGGTCAATGGATAACCTGCTAAGATACCTTGAGACATAGCTTCCACAACACCTTTTTCAACAGCAGGGAAGTAGTTCTTAGGAACTGCACCACCAAATACTTCTTCAGCAAATAAGAATGGAGCATCTGCATAAGGTTCAATACGTAACCATACATCACCAAATTGACCAGCACCACCAGATTGTTTCTTGTGACGACCTTGAACTTCAACTTTTTTCTTAATAGTTTCTTGGTAAGGAATTTTCGCTAAGGAAAGTTCTACTTCAACGCCAAATTTATTTTTGAAGCGCTCAGCAATAACTTCTAAGTGTAATTCACCAATACCGGAAATCAAGGTTTCGTGAGTCTCAACACTCTTATCTAAGGTTAAAGTAGGGTCTTCTTCGATTAATCTAGCTAAAGCTGTACTTAATTTATCGTCATCATTTCTAGATTTTGGACGGATAGAGTAGGTCAAAGATGGTTGTGGGAATTTAATTGGTGCTAAGACCATAACTTTTTGACCTTTAGTAGTGATAGTATCACTTGTTTTGGTATGCTGTAACTTAGCTACAGCTACGATATCACCTGCATTTGCGGTTGTAATGTTTGTTTGTTGTTTCCCACAAGGAATAATGAAGTTAGCGATTTTTTCTTCTTGTTCGCTGTTCATATTGTATAAACCGTCAGCAGCATTGAAAGTACCTTCAATTACTCTTAAGAAGCTTAATTTACCAACAAATGGGTCAGCCATTGTTTTGAAGACGATAGCAGTAGGGTCAGCACCGTCATTAACAAATGGAGCTGGCAATAAGTTGATGCAGCGATCCATTAAAGTAGTAACACCAATATCTTTATGAACGGAACCAGCTAATACAGGGAAAATTTCGCCTTTAGCGATACCTTGACGCAAAGCAGCTTCGATTTCGCCATCAGTAGGAATTTCACCTTCCAAATATTTCAGTAATAATTCGTCACAAGATTCAGCTGCGATTTCAATTACGTTGGTACGGTATGTTTCTAACTCATCTTTCATATCTTCAGGTACAGGAATTTCTACTGCCTTACCATTTTCATAGCGATAAGCTGTACGACTGATAACATCTACGATACCATTAAAGCTGTCTTCTGTACCAATAGGCATATGCAGAGGAATAACACCTGTGCCGTAAGCTTGACGGAATTGTTCAACAACTTTAGTAAAGCTTGCATTTTCACGTTCTAATTTGTTTACGAAAATCATTCTAGGAACTTTATATTGTTCGGCCATGTCCCAAACGATTTCAGTCTGTACTTCAATACCTGCTACACCACAAACAGGTACTAACATACTGTCAACTGCTCTGATAGTAGATACAACTTCCCCTAAGAAGTCGGCATACCCTGGAGTATCAATGAAATTTAATTTATTGCCATTCCATTCAACAGGTGCCAAAGCAGAAGAGATAGTAACGTGACGTTTAATTTCTTCTGGTAAATAGTCTGTAACAGTAGTTCCATCTTCAACTTTCCCTAATCTGCTGATAAAACCGCTGTGATACAGCATAGATTCCAGTAAAGACGTTTTGCCGGCGCCACTATGACCGGCGATACCAATGTTTCTGATTGCTTTTGTTTCATAAACTTGCATAATTTCCACCTCTTCTGATCATATAAAAAACAATTATGTATTATATTAGGCGTAAAATAAAAAAATCCTTTTTTTATTTTTAATAAATTTAGAATAATTGAAAGATTTTTGACATAACTTGTACGGAAGGCAAAAAGATGATAAAGAGGAGTAAAGCTTATGCTTAAAAATGCTTTCTTGCGTGGTACGGCTATTTTGTTTGGCACCAGTATTCTTTTGAGGGGACTGGGCTTTTTTTATCAGATAATAATTGTGCGTTTGATTGGAACAGAACCAATGGGTTTAGTTAACATGGCGTCACCTTTTTACATGACTTTATTGGTTTTGGTTAGTGCAGGTTTGCCAGTGGCTATAGCCAAAATGACAGCAGAATATGTTTCTGCAGGTCAGGAAATTAAACTAATATCGCTTTTGAGAACAGCCTTTTTTATTATTGGTGGCTTAATGATAGTATCTGTATTTTTTTCATTTTGGGGAATGCCGGAAGTATTTTCTTTACTTAAAACAGACGAACGCGTACAAAAATGTTTTTACCTTTATATACCTGGTTTGATTATTGTACCTATAGCTTCGATTATGCGTGGATATTTTCAAGGCAAACAGCAAATGATTTATCCTGCTCTTGCGCAAGTGGCAGAACAGGTGACTAGAGTAGCAGTTGGGATAGCTTTGGTATATTATTTAAAACCCTTGGGGGTATTATTTTTAGCCTTGGGTTTGACAGCTGCTGCAATGATCGGAGAATTGGCTGGGTTATTGGTTATTGCTAGCCTATATTTTTATCACCGGCATCGGGAAAGAAAAGATGTTGTTTTAAAAAATATGAATTATGATTTGAAAATAAGGCGAGAAATGTTGGCGTTTGGTTTACCAGTAACCTTTACTCGCTTGACTTCAACTATTGATATGACTATAGAAGCGACGATCATTCCACTTTGTTTGCTGGCTATAGGTTATAATTATAATCAGGCAGCGCAAATTTACGGACAATTTTCCAGTGTAGCCATAAGTTTATTGATGATTCCAACTATGCTGACAGGTGCTTTAGCTACAGCTTTAGTTCCTGCTATTGCTGAAGCTGCTGCCGGTAAACAAAAAGACTTGCTGCAAGATAGGTGTGCTTTGTCCATCCGTTTAACTTGCTATGTTAGTTTGCCAATTATTATAGCTCTTTTTTGTCATGGAAATGAGTTAAGTAAATTATTATTTCACTTGGATGATATTGGGGCAATGCTCCGTATCTTGGCTTTGGGAGCTATTTTTATTTACTTAGGTCAAACTTTGGTTGGCATTTTGCAAGGCTTGGGGAAGACAAAAGAAGTTTTTGTCAATAATTTTATCGGTTCGGCTTCTAAGCTGATAGCTATGTATTATTTTATTAAGCTAAGTCCTTGGGGAGTAAATGGCATTGCACTTGGGATGGTCATTGGTTACGGTTCGCAATGTTTATTAAATTTTTTGCTTTTGCTGAAATTGGTGCCAATTAAAATTAAAATTCCTGAACTAATCTTAGTAGGTATTGATGGAGTAATATTTTATCAGCAAAGTATGTTTTGGCAAGCTTGTCTGCCGGGAAATCAAAATGTAGTTTTGTTATTGAGTTTAAGTGTCAGTTTCGTGGTTTATTTATTGATTTTATATCTGTCCCAGAAAATTAAATACTTAAATTGAGGAACTTCGTGCTACAATATTATGGAAGATATAATAGACTAAGGGATAATAGATGAAGAAATAAGTGAGGGATAAATCATGGCAATAGAACAGGCAAGGGCTTATTTTGCTCAATGGGGTATGGAAGATAAAATTCAAGAGTTTACAGTTTCCAGTGCGACAGTAGAATTGGCAGCACAAGCTGTAGGCTGTGAGCCGGCACGAATTGCAAAAAGTCTGACGTTCATGGTAGACGGACAGTGCATTATGATTGTTGTTGCTGGTGATAAAAAAATTGATAACGGTAAATATAAAGGGAAATTTCGTGCAAAAGCGAAAATGCTGACCGCTGAAGAAGTGGAAAGCATGGTAGGACATGCAGTAGGTGGTGTTTGTCCTTTCGGTATTAAACAAGGCGTAAAGGTCTATTTAGACCGTTCTTTGCAACGATTTGAAACAGTTTTTCCTGCTTGTGGCAGCAGTAATAGTGCTATTGAACTGACAATTTCAGAGCTGGAAAAATATGCACAAAATGAAGAATGGGTCGATGTGTGCAAAGATTAAGAAAGAGAAATATTCATTGACAAAGTATGTTAAAAAGTATATAATGTCCTGCATGCAAGGAAAACTATCCACCTGAGAGGTACAGAAAAATGACAGCAGAAAAGAAAAATAAAAGCAAATTATACATCGTAGATGAGGATATTTTACCGGAAGCAATTTGGAAAACAGCAAAAGCTAAAGAATTGTTAGCTAAAAATAAAAATTTAACTGTAAATGAAGCTGTTGAGCAGGTAGGTTTAAGCAGAAGTGCTTTTTATAAATATAGAGAAGGTGTTTCGCCTTTCTATGAAGCCAGCAGGGCAAAAATTATTACTGTGCAAATTCATATGAACAATATTGCTGGTATTTTGTCAGCTTGTATGAATGAAATAGCCAAGGCTAAGGGTAATATTTTGACTATCAATCAAGGTATACCTATTAATGATATTGCTATTTCAACTATTGCTTTTGATACGATGGAAATAACCGAAAGTTTGGAAGATGTTCTTGAAATTATCCAACAAATTGAGGGTGTTTATAGTATAGAAGTTATTGGAAGAAATTAGGAGTGTACAGCATGGAAAAGAAAATCTTAAAAGCCGGTTTGCTCGGTTTGGGTACTGTAGGTACTGGTGTTTATAAATTATTTGAGGCACAAAAAGAAGAAATGATTCATAAAATCGGTGCCGAGCTGGAATTGAAAAAAATATTAGTTCGTCCTCAATCCATGGAAAGAGCTAAAGGCATCGTTCGTGAAGGTATTGAATTAACCAGTGATTGGCGTTCAATTGTTGAAGACGAGGAAATAGATATTATTATTGAAGTTATGGGTGGTACAGAGTTTGCTAAAGAATGTATTTTAGCAGCGTTAAATGCCGGTAAGAGTGTAGTTACTTCCAATAAAGATTTAGTGGCTATTGATGGCAAAGAGTTGTTGGATACAGCAGCAGCCAATAATTGTGACTTCTTATTTGAAGCAGCAGTTGCTGGTGGTATTCCTATCATTCGTCCATTAAAACAATGTTTAGCCGGTAATCATCTGACAGAAGTAATGGGGATTATTAACGGCACCACAAACTTCATTTTAACTAAAATGACTTTGGAGGATATGGACTATCAGGAAGCTTTGGCTTTGGCAACAGAATTGGGTTATGCAGAAGCTGACCCTACAGCTGATGTAGAAGGTATTGATGCCGCTCGCAAAGTAGCTATTTTAGCCTCTATTGCTTTCAACTCACGCGTAGTGTTAGGCGATGTTTATACAGAAGGCATTACTCGTTTGACTAAAGCAGATATTGAATATGCCAAGGAAATGGGCTGGACTATTAAATTAATTGGTATGGCTAGAAATACTGAAACAGGCATTGAAGTAAGAGTTCATCCAATGCTTATTCCAAGTACTCATCCATTGGCATCTGTTAACGATTCGTTTAACGCAGTATTTGTTCATGGTGATGCTGTGGATGATGCTATGTTCTACGGCAGAGGTGCCGGCGAGCTGCCAACAGCCAGTGCAATTATGGGTGATGTTATGGATATTGCCAGAGATATTCGGTTTAATTGCAAAGCTAGAATTAATTGTACTTGTTATAAACAATTACCGATTAAAACCATTGATGAGTGCAACAATAGTTATTACATTCGCTTGATGGCAGATAATCAACCGGGTGTATTGAGCAATATTGCTAAGGTTTTCGGTGACCATAATGTAAGCATTGCTCAATTTATTCAAAGAAATGCTGAAGAATATCAGGCTGAAATGGTATTAATTACGGAAAATGTTTTGGAAAAAGATTTTAATGCAGCTATGGAACAACTAAAAGCATTAAGCATTGTGAAAGATGTTTCTGCTGTTATTCGTGTATATGGAAAAAACAGTTGAGGTGAGACAGCATGATGAAATTACGGGTGCCGGCAACAACGGCGAACATGGGCCCGGGATTTGATTGTCTGGGAATGGCCTTTGATTTTTATAATTATATAGATTTTGAAGAATATGGTTTACCTGGTAGCTGTAAGCTGACTTCATCAGGTGGAGCTGGTAAAATTGATTTGAGCAAAAATAATTTGATTTATAGAGCCTACGCCAAAACTTTTGAATATGCTGGAGAAGATGTCAAAGGTGTAAAGATGCACTTTGAAAATCATATTCCATATTCGCGTGGTTTAGGCAGCAGTTCCGCAGCGATTATCGGTGGTGTTAAAGTAGCCAATGTTTTATTAGGTGACCGTTTAACCAATGAAGAGATGCTGAATGTTGCTTTAGAATTTGAAGGACATCCTGATAATATTGCTCCTGCTCTATTGGGTGGGGTGGTTATCAGTGGTCTTTTAGAAAATGGCAAGGTATTTTATCGAAAAATTAAGGTACCTCAAAATTTACACTGTACTTTAGTAATTCCAAATTATCCATTGGCGACTAAAAAAGCTAGAGAAGTATTGCCGAAGCAATTTTCTATGGCAGAAGCAGTGCATAATATAGGGAGAACAGCTCTTTTGGTTGATGCTATGCATACAGGTGATTTGAAGCAGCTCGCTTTAGCGATGGATGATTGCTTGCATCAGCCTTATCGGAAGACATTAATTAAAGGTATGGATGAAATTATTCCGGCAGCTAAAGCTCTAGGTGCATTGAATGTAACTATCAGCGGAGCCGGACCAACAATATTGATTGTAGGTGATGCACCACACGATTATTCTTCCTTACAAGATATATTAAGTAAGGAAGGGGTGCAGGCAAAAATTGTTGACTTGCAGCCAACAAATGAAGGTGCAGTAATCGTAAACAGATAGGAGTGCAAAGAAATGGCGTTAATTGTGCAAAAATATGGCGGAACCTCGGTGGGGTCTGTAGAACGCGTAAGAGCAGTAGCAAAACATATTGCCACTTTTAAAGAAAATGGTCATGATTTGATTATTACAGTATCAGCTCCAAGTGGCGTAACTGATAAATTAGTGGCAGCAACAGAAAAATTTAGCAATGTATCAGCAAGAGAAAAAGACGTAATGTTATCTATCGGTGAGCAAATTTCTATTGCTCGCTTAGTTATGGCTTTAAATGAATTAGGCATTCCTGCAGTTTCTATGACTGGATGGCAAATGGGTATTTGTACTGATGCTGAGCACACAAAAGCTAGAATTTTAGCTGTGAAAACAGAAAGAGCTAAAAAAGAATTGGCTGAAGGCAAAGTAATCGTGTTGGCAGGTTTTCAAGGTGTAACTGTAGACGGAGATATTACTACATTAGGTCGTGGTGGATCTGATACTACTGCTGTAGCAATTGCTGCAGCGATTGGAGCTGATTTGTGCGAAATTTATACTGATGTTGATGGTGTATATACAGCAGACCCTAGAATGGTAAGAGGGGCAAGCAAATTAAATGTTATTACCTATAATGAAATGTTGGAATTGGCAAGCTTAGGTGCCAAAGTATTACATCCACGTTCTGTAGAAATAGCGAAAAATTATAATGTGAAATTATCTGTGCGTTCAAGCTTCGATACAAGCAAGGAGGGAACATTGGTGGTTAATCAATTAGAAAAAGAATTTGTTGTAACAGGTGTTGCTTGTGACCAAAAAGTAGCAAAATTTGGTATTTTTGATATTGAAGATAAACCAGGTTTAGCAACTGTTGTTTTCCAAGCACTGGCTGATGCTAAGATTAATGTAGATATGATTATTCAGAGTGCTATGCGAAATAATTTGAATGATATTTCCTTTACTGTACCATTGGAAGATATGGAAAGAACAATTAAAGTATTGGAAGAATTAAGAGAAAATATTGGTTTCAGCGATATCGTATTCTCACCAGATGTAGCTAAAATTTCTTTAGTAGGTGCTGGGATGACCAGTGCTCCAGGTGTAGCAGCAAAGATGTTCTCTGTTTTAGCAGAAAATAATATTAACATTGAAATGATTTGTACTTCTGAAATTCGTATTTCCTGCATCATCGAAAAATGGAATGGTATCCCTGCTAAAGCAATGCAAGCTTTACATGATGCCTTTAACTTAGATAAATTAGACCAAGTAACTGAATAGGATAGTAAAAATGATAAGTAATAAGACCAGGACAAAATTTTGTTCCGGTCTTATTTTTGTAGGTAAATATTTTGTCGAAAATTAACAATGTACAAAATATTCCAAACAATATATACTATAAATAACGACAATCCTATTTTTCATCATACTCCGTCGTTTGAAACTATTTAACTACATTTTTAGGAGAAGGAGTTGATAATATGTCCAGTGTGTTTGAAGAATATGCAGAAAAATATGCAGAGAAATATGTGGAAAAAAGAGATGAAAAAACTGCAATTAATATGCTGAAAGAAGATATGCCCATTGAATTAATAGCAAAAGTGATACCAACTATTTCTGTAGAAAAGATCAAAGAACTCAATTCTATACATAAACGCAATCTCACTTATTTGAATAAAAATAAAGAATAAATAAAGAAAAACGATTGCTATTTTCTTTATTATGAGTATACTTAAAAGTAAGAAGGGAGTGTTGTCTATGGCACAAGTTGTAAATGTAAATTTTAAATTAGATGCAGAAGTAAAAAAGAACATGGAAGAAATTTGTTCAGAATTAGGTCTTTCCATGAGTGCTGCTTTTACTATATTTGCCAAAAAAGTATGTCGTGAAAAAAGGATTCCTTTTGAAGTTTCCGTCGATCCGTTTTATTTAGAGAATAACCTTGCTCATTTGAGAAAATCAGCTAACCAGATAAAAGAAGGGAAAGTTATTGTAAAAACCATGGAGGAGCTGGAGGCGATGGAAATTGACTAGTATTACTTTTTCAGAGTCCGCATGGGATGAATACATTTACTGGCAGATGCAAGACAAAAAAACATTGCGTAAAATAAATGCTTTGTTAAAAGATATTCAGCGTTCATCATTTCAAGGAGAAGGTAAACCAGAACCTTTGAAAGGTGAACTTACTGGTAAATGGAGTAGAAGAATTAATGAAAAAGATAGACTAGTATACGAAGTAAATAATGATATTATAGTTGTACTACAATGTAAAGGACATTATGATGATAAATAGTGAAATTATTTAAAAGCTCCTGTTTC
>JAFXJE010000185.1 GCA_017532485.1 Peptococcaceae bacterium
CTATCGTGCCGGAAGAAAACGGGCAGCAAGTAGCTGATTTTTTGGCTGCTCATCCAGACTACAGTTTGGAACATGAAAAGCAATATTTACCTTTTGTTGATAATATGGACGGTTTTTATATTGCTAGAATGAAAAGGGGTTGAGCCTAGGCTCAACCCCTTTTTTTATCCACACATACAAAGTGGTTTTAAATGTTCATTTGTTTGTACGAGTTCACCATTGTATTCAACCATCGGATGAGCATAATTGTTTTCGCGAATAAATTTGACGGTAGCGATAGAGCCGTCAGAAAGCAGGACATCACGACCAATTAAGTTACGAGAAAATTCGTCCAATAAAACATTCATAATGCTGATATCAAAAAGTGAATATTTATCTTGGGAAAACTCTTGTAAAATCTCGAAAGGAGAAAGAGCATTTTGATGATAACGGTTGGAGACCATAGCATCATACGAATCAGAAATAGAGGTAATTCTTGCACTTAAAGGAGTATCTTCCAACTTTAATTGTTTTGGATAACCGTCGCCACGAATTCTTTCGTGATGATATAAGGCACAGTGCAGAACAGTTTCATTATCAACGTCTGCGTCACGCAGTATTTCGTAAGAGAAAAGAGGATGTTTTTTTATTAGTTCGTATTCCTGCTCGGTTAATTTTTCTGGCTTGCTCAAAATGCTTTCAGAGATGTTTAACTTGCCAATATCATGCAGTAAACCACCGTAAATTAAGTCGTGACTTTCTTTTTCAGCCAAATTAAGCCATTTTGCCAATAAGCCGTTAATCAAGGCCACATTAATGGAATGACGATACAAATATGAAACATCGCTTTCCAAAAGATTGATGCTTTGTAAAAGTGCATGAGTAGGTACAGTATCTATTTTTTCTTGGAGCTGTTGAACTAAAACATCAATAATAATTAAATCAAGTTTATTATTATTTTTCATTTTATCAAAGATGCGTGTAGCATTATTCAATAAAGCTTGATAGCCAACAGTTTTTTCGATTTGGGTTCTGATTTGGTTAAAAGCTATGCCTTGGCGTGTAATTTTTTCAAATTGATTGCGTGGTACATACAAATGCCCCGCTTTAGCGGCAACGCGAAATAGATTGTCGCGAATATCTTTGTCAACGATACGGTCACCAAAAATCAAAGTATATTGAGTACCGGCAAGATAATAGACATTACCTTCGACATGCATACCTATTTGGAAAGAATCAGGACGAATGGGTACTAAATCTAGCATAAAATCACCACCTAATAATTGTTTAAGAAATAATAGTCTATATATTTATAGTAAACAAAAATAAGAAAGGTGTCTACTAAAACTGCTTATTTTCTGTAAAAAAATCTGAAGAATAATCTGTTGGGAAAACATTTGATTGTTTCTTTAAATTGTAGCCGGCTTGTAGGATATAAGCATAAATTTCAGCAATAATCTGGTAAAGCTCAGGCGTCACCTGTTGCCCTGGCTGGAAACGTGCCAGTAAAGAGGCTGCTGAGTTATCTTGGTAGACTGGAACGCCATGTTTTCCGGCAATTTCCAAAATTTTTTGGGCAACATGACCACCACCACTGGCTACAATGACAGGTGCATTATCTTTATCCGGATTATATTTGAGAGCTACGGCAATTTGTTGGTTTGGTGCATCAGATGCGGACATTAATATACGCCTCCTTAAGCATTTGTTTGCCAAAGACATCAATAGCTTTTTTAGGAGTTGTCAATGGCACGATAGATAAGTTGGTTAAATTATAGCCGGTTTCAGCCAGAACAGGTGCCAAATGATTGCCCAGTCCTTGCATCAAATCCAGAAAACTTTCTGGAGACTCTAATTGAATTTCCAAATTGTTGCCGACAGTTTTCAACATACCTTGAAAACTGCCCAAAATAGAGCTTTCTACTGTAAAAAAGATAGAAACTCTTGTTTCTTGTTCGCTGCCACCACCATGGCTTTCGTCGCGGTCAACCTTTGCCCAAAATTCAGAAAATAAAAAAGTATTGGCAAATTGCAGTGGAATAAAGCCGTAAACCAACGGCATCATAATACTATTATTCATCAAAATGGAACTGAGCATATTGCTGGTAATAAGCTGGAGACCGATAGGACTATCATTAGCCAACCCTTGTTCAAAACTGGCAGCAAGCTGTTGAGCTATTTGCTGGGAGCTGCTTTGTTGGAAGTTCAACTGCTCGTGGAGCAGATGGAAAAGGATGTCTTTTTGGTTTGGTGCCACATCTGTATATTGTTGTAATGTTCCAAAAAGTTGTTCCAAAGCTCTGGTCAGCTGGCTGTATTCGGTTTGGTCTAATCTAGTCAAATGGTGCACAGATAACATAATCATATTTCTTAAAGAAGTATTATCTTTATTATGGGCAGCCATAGCGCTGAGGATAGTCATCATATCTTTGCGACTGGTAAGCATGGCATCATGGTCATGCTGTTGAATGGCAGCTAACAACTGATTGTAAACACCATTGACTTGTTCGCTAATTTTGCTGGAAAAAG
>JAFXJE010000186.1 GCA_017532485.1 Peptococcaceae bacterium
AAAGAATACGTTGTTCAAGACGGTGACATCATTTTATTTAGATTTAATGTATAAAAAACACCCCTCTGGATTATCCCGACCTGATAATTTTCGGTTTAGGATAATCTAGAGGGGGTATTCTTTATTCAGCCCTGACAAACTGCCATTGGGCTTTTTCATTAGCCACAGGTTCTTCCTCGCCAATGATAATTACATCTTCCAAATACAAAACTTCTTCATTTTCTTCATTTTCTTCATTTTCTTCATTTTCTTCATTTTCTTCATTTTCTTTATCTATACGCAGTTGGTATTTACGCAAACCATTGCTGTAGCGTTTTAACGACAACAGGACTGTGTTGTCCTCTTGCAAAAGTCCAGTATAACCAGTTACTTTTTGAGCTTTGCTTTCTTGAAGTTTGCGCTCAAAAAGACTGCATTGATATTGCAGCTCCGTACCATACAGCTTGCTGCTAATTTGCAGAACATATTTAGGTTGGTCGAGTTCATTCAAAATTTTAGAATTCCAAGTACCTTCCAGTTTTAATTGATTAGCTTGCTCTAAACGAACTAAGATTTTTTCTCGGTCACGATAATTTTCAGGCACTTTTTCTGCTAAAGCTATCGCATCTTCGTATCTACCCGTTTCCGCCAGCTTCAACAGCTCGTTATAATTATAAATTTTATTCACCACAGCAATATATTTACTGCTGTCCTTATAATCTGCCACCTTTTCAAAATAAGGCTGACTGTCTAAAAATTGCTCTTGTTGATATAAATGCATTGCCAAATTATAATTAGCTTCTTTCATCAATTCATCAACATCACGATAGCCTTCTATTTCTTGCAGCATTTCTAAACCACTATAAAAATAACCTTGGGCCAACAACTGCACCCCATAAGCATAACAAGCTTCGCGATAGCGCTCCTGACTATCCCAGTAAGTCCCTAATTCTGCAAAAGCTACTATAGCTTGAGGTAGATTTTCTTTCAACAAATACTCGGCTTGCCGATAACAAGCTTCTAAATATTGATAATCCTTTTCCCCAAATTGACGGTAAAGTTCTTTGGCTGCCTCATATTGTCCTTGTTCCAGCAAATTCTTCGCTTCCAAACGAATACATTGCTCCTGTAACTGCAAAGTAGTTTCTGTCTCCGGCAAACCTGCCAGCAGTTGACCTGCCTGCTTATAATCCCCCTCGGCTATTGCTCTTTCTGCTCGATTCAAAACTTCCTGTGGATTGATTATCAACAACAAGCCGGCTGCAGCTGCCCCTATGGCTAGGATTAATATTGCCGCCAAAAACAATTTCAATTTTTTCATGCTGCCACCTCACCTTCCGTCAAAGCTGTTCGACTGTCAGGTAAGCTATTTAACCCTGTGTTCAAATGCTTATAAATATTTTGAAATAAAGCAGCAAGTTTTTTCTCGTCTTTACTCATTAATGTTTCCGGGTAATTAGTTAAAAAATCTTCTAACGCCGAAGATAAATCCAGCATAGTTGTATGCAGCCGTTTACAGTCACGCGGTACACTATCCTTTGGATAATCCTGAATAGCAGCGCATACTTCCTCTAGGCGTTCTGCCAATAAAATATAATCAAAATTTTGACGCACTTCTTCACTACTGACACAAAATCTTTGCATATCATCAGCAAAACTGCCCAAATTAATCATTTCTTCACCCACTTGACGCAGCATCGGTATAGCCAATTCAGCTAAATAATCATCTTTCGTCACAGTTTTTTCCTCTACGGTACCACAAGCAGCTAAAAAGATGCTGCAGATAAGCGTTAATAAACAAATATATTTTCTCATAACGCGGCCTCCTGCAGAAGTTCTTTGACTGCATTTAGGCGAAGGGTGAGAGCAGTATATTCAGGGTCGAGCACTTGTTCATATTCTGCGACCACTTTAAGTAAACGCTCTGTTTCAGCATTAATCTCGCCTAAAGCTTTTGGCGTAGGTGCTTCACGATAACTTGCCCTTTGCTCCTCAAGTATTTTGCTCTCACTTTCTAACTTGGTTAAACATTCAATCCAATACTCTTCGTTTAAATCTTCTTCTAGCTGTACTTCCTCTAATGCTTCTGTTTTGCATGCCGAGTTAACATTAAATACCATATCATTAGCCACTGATTTTTCTTCACCTGCACCTGCTCTAGCCAGCGTCAGCATTGTTTCTTCTGGTACTGCTGTTTGTTTTTCGCCACCCATTTGGGTAACAGCTAATGGCACACAAAGACAACAAACAGCAGCTACACCAGCTAGACTGCC
>JAFXJE010000187.1 GCA_017532485.1 Peptococcaceae bacterium
ACCGTATTGACCTTTACCACCAGATTGTCTAATAAATTTACCTTCTACTCTTACTGGTTTCTTAATAGTTTCTTTGTAAGCAACTTGTGGTTTACCTACTTGGCAGTCAACTTTGAATTCACGTTTCAAACGGTCAGCGATGATATCTAAGTGTAACTCACCCATACCAGCAATGATGGTTTGGCTTGTTTCAGCATCTGTATAAACTTTGAAAGTAGGGTCTTCTTCTGCTAATTTAGCTAAAGCCATACCCATTTTTTCTTGGTCAGCTTTTGTGCTTGGTTCGATAGCAATGTTGATAACTGGTTCTGGGAATTCCATGGATTCTAATACGATTGGTGCATTTTCATCACACAATGTATCACCAGTACCTGTATCTTTTAAACCTACTGCAGCAGCGATGTCACCGGAGTAAACCATGTCGATTTCTTCTCTGTGGTTAGCATGCATTTGCAGGATACGACCAACACGTTCTTTTTTACCTTTGTAGAGTTGTATACATAAGAACCGGAGTTCAATGTACCGGAGTAAACTCTTAAGAAAGTTAATTTACCAACATAAGGGTCAGTCATAATTTTAAATGCTAAAGCACTGAATGGTTCTTTGTCATCAGAATGACGTTCAGATTCAGTACCATCTTCCAACACACCTTTAATAGCAGGAATATCTGTTGGAGCTGGGCAGAATTCTACAATGGCATCCAATAACATTTGAACACCTTTATTTTTGAAAGCGGAACCACAGTATACAGGAATCATTTTTACATCGATTACTGCTTTACGAATTGCTTTTTTCAATTCAGCTACTGTTAATTCTTCGCCATCTAAATATTTCATCATTAATTCTTCATCTGTTTCAGCAGCAGCTTCAACCAATTTTTCTCTGTATTCAGCAGCTTGGTCAGCATATTCTGCTGGGATTGGTTCTTCTTTAAATGTACCCATGTCATCTGTGAAGACGTGAGCAACATTTTCCAACAAGTCGATGATACCTGTAAAGTTATCTTCGGAACCAATTGGCAATTGCATAGCAATTGCATTGTGGCCTAAACGTTCTCTAATTTGGTCAACTACTGCTAAGAAGTTAGCACCAGTTCTGTCCATTTTGTTAACGAAAGCCAATCTTGGTACATGATATTTGTCAGCTTGACGCCATACAGTTTCAGATTGTGGTTCTACACCACCAACAGCACAGAATACACCAACAGAACTGTCTAATACACGTAAAGAACGTTCTACTTCAACAGTAAAGTCTACGTGACCTGGGGTGTCGATGATATTTAAACGATGACCTTTCCATTCTGCAGTTGTAGCAGCGGAGGTAATTGTGATACCTCTTTCTTGCTCTTGAACCATCCAGTCCATAGTAGCTGCGCCATCATGTGTTTCCCCGATTTTATGAACACGACCTGTGTAATACAAAATACGTTCTGTAGTAGTTGTTTTACCAGCATCGATGTGTGCCATAATACCAATATTTCTGGTTTTTTCTAAAGGAAAAGCTCTTCCCACGGTTTTTCCTCCTTCTTATATAGAAAAGAAATTGATTACCAACGATAGTGTGCAAATGCTTTGTTAGCTTCAGCCATTTTATGAGTGTCTTCTTTTTTCTTAACAGCGCCACCCATATTGTTAGCTGCGTCCATTAATTCATTAGCTAATTTTTGGTCGATTGTTTTTTCGCCTCTTTTACGAGCGAACATTACGATCCAACGAATACCTAATGTTTGACGACGATCAGCTCTAACTTCGATTGGTACTTGATAGTTAGCACCACCTACACGGCGAGCTTTAACTTCTAATACCGGCATAACATTTTTTAATGCTTCTTCATATACTTCTAAGGCATCTTTGCCTGTTTTTTCTGCGATAATATCGAATGCTCCGTATACAGCTTTTTCAGCAGCACCTTTTTTACCATCTAACATGATTTGGTTAATCAATTTGGTAACTTTTTTACTATTGTAAATAGGATCTGCTAATACTTCTCTTTTTGGAGCCGCACCTTTTCTGGACATATTATCCCCCTCTCCACGATTCTATCTATTTTTCAATTTATTTTTTAGGTCTTTTTGTACCATATTTAGAACGAGACTGGTTACGGTTGTTAACGCCAGCTGCGTCCAAAGTACCACGTACTAAGTGATAACGTACCCCTGGTAAGTCTTTTACTCTGCCGCCTCTTACTAAAACAACGCTATGTTCTTGTAAGTTGTGACCGATACCTGGAATGTAAGCAGTTACTTCGATGCCGTTTGTTAAACGAACACGAGCTACTTTACGTAAAGCAGAGTTTGGTTTTTTAGGAGTAGTGGTATATACTCTGGTGCAAACCCCTCTTTTTTGTGGATTGTTTTTCAATGCAGGAGCAGTAGATTTTTTCTCTGCTACATATCTGCCTTGTCTAACCAATTGGTTAATTGTAGGCATTATCTGCACCTCCTTCCTGAAATAAAAAGCAAGTAAATTTTAAACAACGGTTACGGGCGTGTCTTTATACCTTCTGCAAAAACTGTGCCCGAAAGCACAGTTAACTTTGCTTGTATATGATTAATATTCATCTAACACACACTCGTATAGTATACGGTTCCAAGTGCGTTTTGTCAAGCTTTTTCTTATAAGCCAATTTTATCACAAGCAAAAAGAGTTTTGCTGTTTACGGGTAGCAACAAAACTCTTTTTGTCTAAGGAAGAAAAATTTATTTTTGACTCAAGTATTCATGAATACCTTTCGCACCAATTTTTCCTGCTTCCATTGCTAAAATAACTGTAGCTGCACCTGTTACTGCGTCACCACCGGCAAACACACCTGCTCTAGAGGTTTGACCAGTTGCTTCTTCAGCTAAAATGCATTGACGTTGATTAATTTCCAACCCTTCTGTAGTGGAAGAAATCAGTGGATTTGGTGAAGTACCCAAAGCCATAATTACTGTATCAGCTTCAATTTCAAAATCAGAACCGGCAACTTCAACAGGTCTTCTTCTACCGGACTCATCTGGTTCGCCCAGTTCAATTTTTCTAACAACAACGCCTTTAACCCAGCCTTTATCGTCAGTTAAAATTTCTACAGGATTATTTAACAAATCGAAAATAACCCCTTCCTCTTTAGCGTGATGCACTTCTTCTGCTCTAGCAGGCAATTCTGCTTCGCTTCTTCTATATACGATATGCACTTCCGCACCTAAACGCAAAGCTGTTCGCGCGGCATCCATAGCTACATTACCACCACCGACAACTACAACTTTTTGGCTGCTGGTGATAGGAGTATCATAATCTTCACGAAAAGCTTTCATTAAATTGCTTCTAGTTAAATATTCGTTGGCGGAATAAACGCCATTAGCACTTTCCCCTGGAATACCCATGAATTTTGGCAGCCCTGCACCTGAACCAATAAAGACAGCTTCAAAGCCTTCATCATCCATCAATTGGTCAATTGTCACAGATTTACCGACAATAACATTAGTCTCAATGGTAACACCCAACTTGCGCACATTTTCGATTTCTGGCTGCACTACAGCTTCTTTTGGCAAACGGAACTCAGGAATACCATAAGTCAATACACCACCTGGTTCATGTAAAGCTTCAAAAATAGTTACATCATAACCCCATTTTGCCAAGTCACCTGCACAAGTAAGACCAGCAGGGCCAGAACCAATTACAGCAACTTTTTTCCCATTTTTTACTTCAACTGTTTTTGGTACAAAACCATTTTCTCTAGACCAGTCAGCCACAAAACGTTCCAATTTACCGATAGAAATGGCTTCGCCTTTGATACCACGAATACATTTGCCCTCGCATTGATTTTCTTGTGGACAAACACGACCACAAACAGCAGGCAATGCCGAAGATAAAGCAATAATATCAGCAGCTTCTGCAAAATTACCTTTCTTCACAGCCCCGATAAATTCTGGAATATTTACATTAACAGGACAACCCTGCACGCATTTTGCATTTTTACAACCTAAACAACGATTTGCTTCTTCAATAGCTTCTTGCTCATTATAACCATAACAAACTTCCGCAAAGTTTGTTGCTCTCACTTTTGGTTCCTGTTCTCTTACTGGTACTCTTTTCAATACATCCATGATTATTGCCTCCTTCCTATTTCACATGACTGCCACAGCCGCCATTTGGAGCGTGATGTGTGTCGCCTTCTTGTTGTTTTAATAATGCTCTGCCTTCTTCTGTCTTATACATTTGTTGGCGTTTCATCGCTGCATCAAAATCAATTAAATGACCATCAAATTCAGGACCATCTACGCAGGCAAATTTAATTTTATCGCCAACAGTTACACGACAAGCACCACACATACCTGTGCCGTCAACCATAATTGGGTTCAGGCTGACAATAGTTGGAATATTCAATTCTTTAGTTAACAAGCAAACAAATTTCATCATAATCATTGGTCCAATAGCTACGCATTGGTCATATTTTTTACCTTGCTGCTCTACTAAATCTTTAATTACATCAGTAACCATACCTTTGCGTACATAAGAACCATCATCAGTAGTTACATATAAGTTACCTACTTCTGCCATTTCTTTTTCAAGAATTAATAAATCCTTATTCTTTGCCCCAACAATAACATCGGCTTCAATACCATGTTCTTTCAACCATTTTACCTGTGGGTAAACAGGTGCTGTACCTACACCACCGGCAACAAATAAGAATTTCTTTTTCTTTAATTCTTCTACATCTTCTTTAACAAATTCTGAAGGATTGCCTAAAGGACCAACAAAATCTTGGAAAGCATCTCCTGCTTTCAATTTTGCCATTTTTTCCGTAGAAGCACCAGCTGTTTGGAAGACAATAGTAATTGTCCCTTCCTCACGGTCATAATCACAAATTGTCAAAGGTATTCTTTCACCTTTTTCATCAGTTTTAACAATAACAAATTCACCAGGCAAGCAGTTTTTGGCTACTCTTGGTGCCTTTACTACCATTAAAAAGATTTTTTCAGCTAACTGTTCTGCTTTTAAAATTGGATACATTTTTATCCCCCTCTTTTAATTTTAGTTACTTCCGTACAGTTTCTCGATACATCAAAATTATAATAAACAACCTGTAATGTCAACCATTTCTCACATTGAAGATGCCTATACTAGATAACTAAAAACCAGTAATAAAAAATTCAGATAATGGTATTAAGGGAAAAAATAAGGGGTCGAGAAAATCTCGACCCCTTATCCCTCTATCCTGGCAACGACCTACTCTCCCACAAAAAGAATATGCAGTACCATCGGCGCTAGAGGACTTAACTTCTGTGTTCGGAATGGGTACAGGTGTGACCCCTCTGCCATTATCACCAGGATATTCTATTCA
>JAFXJE010000188.1 GCA_017532485.1 Peptococcaceae bacterium
AACTCATGGTTGGGAAATTGAAGAGAGTCTTTATGTAGAAAAAGCAAAGATTTTTGATAAACCAACTTTTGGCAGTTTAGATTTAGTACATGAACTGGTAGCTTTCCCATGCAGTGAAGTTGAGATGGTAGGTTTATGTACGGATATTTGTGTTGTATCCAATGCATTATTGTTGAAAGCTTATTTACCGGAATTAGAAATTAGTGTAGACAGCAGCTGCTGTGCCGGTGTAACACCAGCAAGTCATTTAGCAGCGTTAGAAACCATGAAAATGTGTCAAATTACGGTAAAATAAGGGTGAAGAAGCGATAATTTCTACAGGTGTGCCGATAGTAACTTGGGGAAATAATTCTTCGATATCGTGGTTATGCATACGGATACAACCTGCCGAAACGGCTTTACCGATGGCAGAAGGCATATTAGTACCATGAATACCGTAACCAGGAAGATTTAAGCCTAGCCAACGACTGCCATAAACACTATCTTCGGTTAAAATTTTTTTGTTGATAATCTGCCATTGACCTACAGGGGAAGGTGTACTTGCTTTGCCAATAGCAATAGAATAAGTTCGTGTAGGACGATTTGGCTGCTGAAAAAATAATTGTTTTTTGTTCAAGTCAATAAGGATTGATGATGCAGAACGCAAAAGAAACATAAATGAAGCCTCCTTTCACTGTTAGCTTATGCGACAAAGAAAAGGATAGCTTCTGTTTTTGGAGGTTTAGTTATAGCAACAATGATAATCGTAGTAAATATTGACAGAAAGATAAGTTCATTTTATAATATGAATAGGTGCAAAAATTCATCAATTTGATGAAAAATTAGGAGGAAAACTCAAATGAAAAAGAAAATTGCATTATTACTGATGGTGTCCATGATGTTTATGCTGTGTGCTTGTGGCGGTGGTGCTGCACAAAACGCAAACCAAGGCGCTGAACAACAAGCTGAATGGGCTCCAGACGGTCCTGTAACCATGATCGTATCCTACAAAGCTGGTAACGGTACAGACTTGACAGCTCGTATTTTGGCACAATATGCTGAAAAATACATCGGTCAGACAATCGTTATTGAAAACGTAGACGGTGGTTCTGGTTCTATCGGTTGGTCCAAATTAGCACAAGCTGAAGCAGATGGTATGACTATCGGTTTTATCAATTTACCTAACTTCAACAGCTCTATCGTAAAAGGTTTAGGTACTTATACAGTTGATGACTTTACAGCAATCTGCAACCACGTAACAGAAACATCTATCGTTGTTGTTCGTGCTGATGACAACAGATTTGAAACAATCCAAGACTTAGTTGAATATGGTAAAGCAAATGACGGTAAATTAGTTGCATCTACAAACGGTGCTCAAGCTTCCAACCACATTGGTGCACAAGCATTTGCAAACTCCGCTGGCTTTACTTACATTGACCTGCCACAAGGTAACACAGCTGACGAATTGTTATCTTTACGTGGTGGCGAATCTGATTTCTGCGTAGTAAAAGTAGCTGATATCTCCGGTATGCAAACTGAAGTACGTGTATTGGCTAGCTTCTCTGAAGAACGTTTAGCAGAATATCCAGATGTACCAACTTTGGGTGAACTTGGTTACTATGACCAATGGTTAGGTTCTTCCCGTTGCATCGCTGCTCCAGCTGGCGTATCTGCTGAAGTAGTTGCATTCTATGAAAATGCATTCAAACAAGCTATGGAAGATGCTGAATATTTAGAAGCTGCTTCCAGCTTTGCAACAGACTACAAAAATGCTGAAGCTACAACAAAATTGATGGCTGAACAACAAGCATTTACAGAAGGTTTGAGCGACGGTTTCTGGTACGAATAATCTGAATTGTGAGACAAAATGAGAAGGGCAGAATACCTGCCCTTCTTTTTCTGTAACGACAATAGAGGAGGGACAAGCACTTGAAAATGAAAATGACGGATATTGGCGTTGTTGTGTTCATGTATGCAATCTGCGGGTTCTTTTATTATCACATGACTAAATTACAGGCAAACAGCCAAACATATCCGAGATTTACCATTGTATTATTATTTGGTTTAACCACGCTGTATTTACTTCAGATGGTGATGAATGCACGCAAATATGGTATAACAAGTGGTGTAGATGAAGTGTTTAATGGCTTTATGGTGGTACAGTTTTTTGTATGTTTAGTACTGTCGATTATTTACTTGGTTATGGTGAAATATATCGGTTTCTTTGTTGCCACTATTGTGTTTATGATTGCGGTACTGGCGTTTTTGCGTGTACCAAAAGTGCATGCGGCTATTGCAGTAGTTGCTATTAATTTGTTGGTGTATCTTGCGTTTGTACAGTTCTTAGGCGTAAAATTGCCTGCAGGGTTATTATTTTAAGGAGGGGACAAGATGTTAGAAACATTACAGTTGATGGCAGCTGGGTTAGCTAATGCTTTGCTCCCAATGACCTTAATTATGATGTTTGCTGGTGTAACACTGGGGATTATTATCGGCTGCTTGCCTGGTCTGTCTGCAGCAATGGGTGTAGCGTTGATGTTGCCGCTGACTTTTACCATGGAGCCTGAAACAGGCTTGATTGTATTAGGGGCAATTTATTGCGGTGCGATTTTTGGTGGTTCTATTTCTGCTATTTTAATTCATACACCAGGTACACCTGCTTCAGCCGCGACTGCTATTGAGGGTTACCAGATGACCCTGAAAGGTCAGGCAGGTAAAGCCTTGGCGACTGCTTGCTGGAGTTCTTTCTGGGGCGGTTTGTTAAGCTGTATTTCTTTATATTTCTTTGCACCATTATTGGCGCAATTGGCACTGAAATTTATGTCTGCGGAATATTTCTGGTTGAGTTTGTTTGGTCTGACAGTCATTGCAGGTGTGGCAAGCAAATCTTTGGTTAAGGGTTTGATGTCTGGTGCATTGGGTCTGTTGATTTCTACCATCGGGCTTGACCCAATTACCGGAACACAGCGTTTTATGTTTGGACATGCTTTTCTGGCAGAAGGTATTAATGTTACCTGTGCATTAATCGGTTTATTTTCTATGTCTCAGGTATTTATTCTGGCTGAAAAGAAAATTGTAGAACGTGCTAGAGCGGCGAAGTTTACCGATAAAATCGCATTAACAAAAGAGGAAAGAAAACTGATTCGTCCAACCATCATCCGTTCTTGGCTGATTGGGAATATTGTCGGGATTTTGCCTGGTGCAGGTGCATCTATCGCGTGTTTTATGGGTTATAATAATGCTAAGTCTTTTTCTAAAAATAAAGAGCAGTTTGGCCATGGCGCCATTGAAGGGGTAGCTGGTTCTGAAGCTGCCAACAATGCGGTTACTGGTGGTTCTTTAATTCCAACATTAACATTGGGGATTCCTGGTGAATCTGTAACAGCAGTTCTGATGGGCGGTTTGATTATTCAAGGGCTGCAACCTGGTCCTGAATTATTTACTACCCATGCTGAGATGACTTATACTTTCTTTGGCGGCTTTGTATTGGTACAATTTGCAATGCTGGCAATCGGTATGCTGGGTTGCCGTGTGTTTGCTCAGATTTCTCGTCTGTCTGATGCAATTTTGATTCCTTGTGTAACTGTTTTATGCGTGATTGGTTCTTTCGCAATCCATAGAAACTTTATGGATGTTATCGTAATGTTTATCTTTGGTTTACTGGGCTATTTTATGCGTAAATTTGATTTGAATAATGCGGCAGTTGTATTGGCACTTATTTTAGGGCCAATCGGCGAAAAAGGTCTGCGTAACGCATTGCGTGCTTCTCAAGGTGATCTTAGTGTACTAGTTGGTTCTCCTGTCTGCTTAGTGCTGATTGCATTGTGCATAGTAGGGATTTTCTCTCCACTGTTAATGAATATGTTTGAGAAGAAAGTATCCGGAACAACAATGGCAGAAGCGGATGCGGAACTGGAAGCATAAAGATTTGGTGATAGAAATAGTATGTATTTGTAAACAGAAGTGATCTCGTTATCACTTCTGTTTTTTTGTGAGAGGGTTTTTATGCTTAATAAGCGAAAAAAATGTTAAAAATAAAATTAGGAGCTTATCCATTATAGCTGAGACGGGGGCTGGAAAATGGTTTTATTACAAGTGATTACTGAAATGCTTTTTGGTGCCTTGACCGGATACTTGACGAATGATTTTGCTATTAAAGAATTGTTTAAAAAAGGCGGTATTGTTGAAAAAACAAGGGATGATTTTACTAAAGAAATAAGCGACTTATTAGAGCAACGGGTACTGACGGTGGCAGTTTTACAAGAAAAATTGGAGTCACTTGAGGTACAACTAGCCATAGAAAAATTGCTCTATAATTTTTTGATGCGTGATTTTCCAAAACAACTGGAAAATGAAGGAGTTAGCTTATGGCAACGTGAGAAAATTCAGGTAGAAAAATATTTACAGCAAGGTCTTCAGGAAGTAGAGTTGATCTCTGCTGCTCAAAAGCAAAAGTTAGTAGAAAACCTCTCGGCATTGGTACTGGAAGAGTTAGCAGAGGGTGAATACTTTAAAGAAGCTTTAGCTAATTGGCGTGTTGTTCACACTGGACAAACTTTAGGGGAAACGGAATGGCGCGACTTAGTCGAACAAGTTGTTCCCGTTTTAGCTGATAAGTTAGAACAAGTTAAGGATAAATGGTTTGAAAAAGAAAAAATTGCCTTGCAAGAAGAAGTGAGTTTGCTTTTTGCTGAATTTGAAGTTGTAGATTATTTAACAACCTTAAGTGAAAAATGTATGCAAAAATCAATTCAGGATTATTTGCCTGTGAGCAGTAAGGAAATTACCGAAAAGCTATTGGCTTATTTGCAGTCTGAACAAGGCGAGGCAGTGCTGGTAATTATTATAGAAAAATTATTATGTTCTTTATATGAGGTGAAACTGTCATTAGGTGAAATATTGCCAACGCAGCAGATAGGAAAAGCCAATCCGTTTTTAATGGAACAACTAGAAGAGCTTTTAGAAGCTTTTTTAGGCTGGTTAGAGTAAAACAAGTATATTTTATCAGTACTCATTGAAGAAGCTGTAAATGATGTATTTTCCGAGTATGAAGGTGTTCAAGGAGTAGTACTGCATTATGTAAAAGAAAACTTTATTACGGAGTTCATTCGTAATTATGATTTTGCTAAGCAGTTTCAAGAAGATAAATTAGAAGAAAAAACTGCTCATGAAATATTGCAACAAGCAGAAAATTATCTATTGGTACGCCCGTTGGGTGAAGTTTTGCAGCAATTTTTGCCATTAGCAAGAGGCAAGGAATTGCTGCTGCCGATGTTGAAAGAAAATCTTATTTTTTATTTAACTAATTATGGTGAGCAGCAAATAAAGCAAGTTTTGGAATATCCATTAAGCCATTGGGTGGGAGATTATTTATCTAAAGCTAAAATTGAAAAATTTGTGAATGCTTTGGAAAATTATTTACTGGACTATTTGGAACAAATTGATGTTGAAAGTTTGGCTGCCAAAGCACAAGCTAAATTGTTGAAGCAAGAAGTAGAGGTTAGCTTTTCGGAGCAAAATTTGGACAAACTGCAAGAGATAGTAGTGAAAGAGGCAGTTAGTTTTGGTGGGTATCTAAAAGAAAAGCTTGATTTGTTGACTATTGATGATTTTTTAGCATATTTAAAAGGTGTGGAGCTGCCAGAAGTATATAGTGAGTTTTTGACGAACGAGCAAGCAGATTTGTTGGTTAGCAAAGGGCAGGAGGTTTTATTAGAGCACTTTGTGCCGATGAGTCGGGGAAGTTTGAGCAAATTAGCGAAAGAAAAGTTGGATTTGTTGACTAATGATGAAATGCGAATATTAGTTCAAGAATTTATGGGAAGTAAGCTGAAAACCTTAAATTATTTAGGGGCAGGGATGGGTAGTGTTGTAGGTTTGGCTTCCGGTGTAGGATTAAGTAATGTAGGGACAACATGGTTAAATTCAAGTTTGTTAGCTAGTGGCAGCTATGTCGCAGGAAAAACTTTTATCTTTGGTGCATTGGGTTACGGAACTAACTGTGCGGCAATAAAAGGTCTTTTTTGGCCGTATTATCCTGTAGCTGGTCAAGATTGGCTGCAAGGTATCATTCCACGTCAGAAAAAATCATTTGCCCATTTTATGGGAGAAATGGTTAATGAATATGTTGTTAATGAAGAAATTTTTCAACAAATTGTCGTAGATTATCGCAGCGAAGCTACCGGACAGATTATTAAAGCTAGTGATAGTTTGGAGATAAATATTGAGGAGGCTTTGCTTAAACTGGGCGAACAACCGTTGTATAAATTTTATCCAGCTTGTTTAGGTGATTTAGGCTCTAAATATTATCCGAAGCTTTGTCAAAAGGTCTACGATAATGGAAAAGAATTTTTGAAAAGTGACGTATCACTTGAAAAAATAGTTTCGGAAACGCAAATTTGGCAGTACTTTGAAAAGATGTTGTTGGAAATGAATTTGCCGGAGTTTAAAAATTATTGGCAATATATATTAAATGAAAAAACAACAGCAACATTAAAAGAACAGTTAGTTCAGATTTTGCTAGATAAATTGCAGGAGGAAGCAACAAGTCAAAAAATTGCGCGTTGGAGTAATCAATTTTTTCAAAAGGAATATGTAGGAACAGCTTTTAATGGGCAATTAACCTTTTGGGTAGAACATAATTTGCAAAAAATGATGCAGTTTTTTATATCAAAAATTATGGAGCTATTACAAGAAAAACAAGATATTGTGACGACAGCTATTCAAGGAAGCATTATCAATCGTTTGAGTTTGCTGCAGCAATTAGGCTATAGTATGATTAATGGCAATAAGCTTGTCGGTGAAGTGGTCGAAAAAATAATTACTAAAAAAATTCCAGCATTCTTAAGCATGAAACAAAATGAAATTGCTGATGTAGTTATGGCGTTTTGGCAAACAAAATTAGTTCAGCTACCTTTACGCGAATTGCAAATTGAAATCACTCCGGAAGCTGTGCAAGCTTTAATTAAACAAATTTTACAGCAGGAAATGATACATGAAGGGAAAAAGGAGTTATTGGCTTTATTGGGTGAGCAATTCCCACAAGTGTCTATTCAAACACTCTTACAAGAACTGCAATTAGAACAAGAATTGGCTGATGTGCAAAAGTGGCTTGACCAACATTGGCAAGAGGAAAAAGGCGAATTATTAGCCTGGTGTGATTTACATTGTCAAGCTTACGGGCAAGAAATGTGGTCTGGTACTAAGTTGCAGGAGCTTTTCTTGCCTTGGGCAGAGGTAGAGTTGACTGCAGATTGGTTTGAGCAGCAATTGGCAGCATTAAAACTAGAGCAGTTAAGTCTCGATTTTTATGAGAATATGTTACTCAAAGTTGGGAGAAAATCAGGTCAGGAAATTATTTTGTGGCAAAATTTGACGACAAACATAGTGGCACTGTTAGAGTATTGTCTAACAGATGATGAGATTAGAACATGGCTTTTGAGAATGCGCGAGGAAATAATTGAATTAGTAGTAGGTGCTGTGTTTAGAAGTTTAGAGCAAGATGGTGCTAAAATTTTGCAGGAAATGAATTTATCTGCTCTAACAGAAGAACAAGTTTTAGCCATGGAGGCAGAAGAGCTGGAAGCTATGGTTTGGCGTTTTGCTCGTCACTATTTAATTCACATTCAAAATATGGGCTGGATGGGGGCAGTTTTTGCTATACCGGGCATCTTGCTGACCTTTTTAATGTAAAAGGTATAAAAATAGCTAAAAATAAATATATTAGGTTATTTTCTAAGAGAATACCCTATATGTTTATTTTTAGCTTTACATATATCCATAAATATGCTTTAATATATTTATTCTATCAAAAGTAGAGTAGATGCTCATGCGTTAAGTGCTGTTTGAACGGGGAGTTGTCAAGCAGACGAAAAGATTTCTTGCGATATGAGTGTTGCATCCCGCTACCAATATACTGAGGCTGTCAGTCACACCTCTCTATTTTGTTAGCTGAAAAATGGAGGAGTGTGTTTTTTTATGGAAGAAAGAATGAGCTTAAAAGAAATGTTTATCGCATCTAGACAAGAACTGAAAAAAACATCTACTTTAACCATTACAGCAGTAATGATTGGTTTAAGTGCCGTCTTGTCTATGTTTACGATTGTAGCCAGCCAGTATTTAAAAATCAGCTTGTTTTATTTACCGGTTGCTGTAGTCGGTATGCTTTTTGGACCGGTAGTAAGTGGTTTAGC
>JAFXJE010000189.1 GCA_017532485.1 Peptococcaceae bacterium
CGATTATAATTACTTTTCCCATAAAGCATCCGTTCATTCGCTCTAGTTAAAAAGACTTTTTCCTTTGCTCTGGTCAATGCCACATAGCAAAGACGTCTTTCCTCTTCCATTTCACTTTCTTCCAAAGACTGCAAAGCACGAATATGTGGAAAGATACCTTCTTCCATGCCCGTCACAAAGACAACTGGAAATTCCAAGCCTTTAGCACCATGCATAGTCATAATTGTTACCGTATCTTCATTTTCTTCCATATCGTCTAAATCGGTGAACAAAGCTACCTCTGCTAAAAATGCAGCTAAGGTTTTTTCACCGTCATCATTACGCAAATCAAAAGCTTTAGTAATGGATAAAAACTCTTTTAAGTTTTCAATCCTAGTTTCTGCCTCTACAGTTTTTTCTGCTTCCAAAGCTTGTAAATAGCCACTTTCATTTAAAATATGTTCAACTAAAGGTGTCACTTCGCTTGTTGTACTCATTAGACGGAAATTTTCCAATAAGACAGCAAAGGAATAAACTATTTGTGCATATTTTTTACTTAAACCACTTTCTTCTGCTGCTAACATTGCCTGTAAAATAGTTAGATTATTTTCGCGAGCAAATTGCAGTACTTTATTCCAACTGCTGTCCCCCACACCACGTTTTGGTGTACTTAAAGCTCTTTCAATACTTATTTCATCGGCAGGATTAGCTATAGCTTTTAAATAAGCCATAATATCCTTAATTTCCTTACGGCTGTAAAACTTGGTTCCACCATAAATACGATAGGGAATACCTTGTTTAATCATCGTTTCTTCCAACATACGAAACTGCGCTGTTGCCCGACAAAGAACAGCAAAATCACCATAGGAACGACCCTCATCAGCACGCAGCCACTCAATCTGGCGACAAATAAAGAATGCCTCATCACTTTCGTGATAAGCTGTATAATAGCCGATTTTGGCTCCACCTTCTTTGGCTGTCCACAAACGTTTATCTTTACGCCCTCTATTATGACGGATAACACCATAAGCAGCATCTAAGATGCCTTGCGTAGAACGATAATTTTCTTCCAATTTAATAACATGAGCATCAGGATAATCATTTTCAAAATTAAGAATGTTGCGGATATCAGCACCACGCCATTGATAAATAGATTGGTCATCATCACCAACCACGCAAAGATTTCTATATTTACCAGCCAACAAATTAACTAAAACATATTGTCCTGTATTGGTATCTTGATACTCATCCACCAAAATATAACGAAATCTTTCTTGATAGCGTTCCAGCACTTCAGGATAATTGCGAAACAGCTCTACCGTCAACATAATCAAATCATCAAAATCCAACGCATTATTTTTCTGCAGACGTTCTTGATACAGACGATAAATGTCAGCGTATTGTTCATCAGCATAATCACCATAAGCCTCACGATAGGCATGACTAGGCTTTTTCAATTCGTTTTTATAATTTGATATCCTTGCTGCTGCACCTTTGGCAGGAAATTTCTTTTCATCAAGATTTTTTTCTTTAATAATCGCCTTTAACAAAGTTTGTTGGTCACTATCATCATAAATAACAAAATTGGTATCATAATCAAGATAATGAATTTCGCTGCGTAAAATTCGTACGCAAGTAGAATGAAAGGTATTTGCCCAAATTTTTTCCCCATCCTGACCAATCAAATTGATAATTCGGTCACGCATTTCCTTAGCGGCTTTATTGGTAAATGTAATTGCCAAAATATGCCAAGGTGCCACTCGCTTTTCTTCCACTAAATAAGCAATTCTACTGGTTAAAACTTTTGTTTTCCCCGAACCGGCACCCGCCAAGATTAATAACGGACCCTCTGTATATTCTACAGCTTCCTTTTGTTGAGGATTAAGTTCTGCTAAATTCATCATCTTATCTCTCCAATAATTAAATACTCAAATAAGAAATATTATACCAAATCTCCACTTTGATTGCAAAGAAAAAAGAGGAACCCTCCCATTTTCAAATGGGAGGGCTCCTCTTTTCCTTATTTATTGTCTTTGAAATTGAAAGTGATTAATTTCTTCCTGTAAAAGAATTGCTTGACTAGACAACTGTTGGCTAGTCGCTGCACTTTCTTCAGCTGTTGCAGAGTTGGATTGAACTACAGAAGAAATTTGGTCTAAACCAGTAGTAATTTCAGCAATATTTTGTGCTTGGTCAATAGATACACCAGCAATATCTGTAATAGCATTAACTACTTTTTGCGCATCAGTTAAAACATGGTTCAGTTTGTTGGAGGTTTCATCACTAATCAATAAACCATTATTAACTGCATCTACAGTATCCTCAATTAATACTGTTGTATCTTTAGCTGCCTCGGCAGACTTGCTTGCTAAATTGCGAACTTCATCAGCAACTACAGCAAAACCTTTACCAGCTGCACCAGCACGAGCAGCTTCTACTGCTGCGTTCAATGCTAAAATATTAGTTTGGAATGCAATATCTTCGATAGTTTTAATAATTTTCCGAATTTCTTCAGATTTATTAGAAATTTCATTCATTGCATCCATCATCTGTTGCATATGAGTATTGCTGTCCATTAAATCTTTACCTACATTTTGAGCAACACCACTCACTTCTTCTGCATAAGAAGCACTGTCCTTAATCTGACCAGCGATATTTTGAATAGAAGCAGAAAGTTCTTCAATAGTAGCTGCTTGCTCTGTAGAGCCTTGAGCTAACATTTGAGCACCATTAGCAACTTGTTCTGCTTCTTGGCGTACTTGTTCAGCAGAAGCCTCAATTTGTTCCAAAGTTTTACCCATGGAAGCATTAGTATGACGGATTGCTTCGTCTAATTTTTTATACAAACCAACATATTCTACCTGTGGCTGTACAGCAAAATTACCTTTAGCCATTTCTTCCAAGCAGCGAA
>JAFXJE010000190.1 GCA_017532485.1 Peptococcaceae bacterium
ATCCATCCCAGCCAATAAGCGCTGAAATTCTGCAATTTTACCTTTATTACCACTTGCTAAAACAATTTCTTTAAACATTACTCTATCCTCTTTCATCAAATCTTTTAGCCTAATAGATATTTTTTTCCTGTAGCTGCCAAGTAGATTTTCCCATCAAACGCTACCTCTGCTTGACGTTGTAATTGAGCTTGCTGATAAGCAGGGAAAAAGTGGGTTAAAATTAAATTTTTCGCACCACAGCTATGGGCTAATACACCTGCCTGTCCGGCTGATAAATGATTTTCACCACGTTCTGCTAATTCAAATTCTTTTAAGGAACATTCAGCCAAAATATACTCTGCCTCTTTACATTCCTCTACCAACTTATTATCCCAACCCGTATCTGCTGTATAAACCAGCAAGGTTTTCTCGCCTACACTTAATTTTACCCCATAAGTAGAAATACTATGCTTTACAGGGAAGAAACTAAGCTTAAATAAGTTAAAATCATTTTCTGCTTGCCAAGCCTCTTGCAAATTAATTACGGTAAAAACATCGGTCCATTGTTCAATTTCTTCTACTAAATTGCTTGGTCCTTCTGGCAAATAAACATACAAAGGCTCTGTCCTTTTACCTTCACGCATAGCATACTTTAAAGCCTGCCGTAAGCAATAAATATCACTATAATGGTCAGGGTGAAGATGAGTGATTACCAACAGTCCCAGTTTTGTATAATCTGTATATTTCTGCAATTTACTAAACGCACCATGCCCGCAATCCAGCATAATTGTAAAACCGTCAATCTCCAAAAGATAGCCGCTGCAAGCTCCATTCGCTGGAGCATAAGGCCCGAAGCTGCCCAAAACTGTTAATTCTACCATTCTTTTTTCACCTCAACCTAGTTTTTTCAATTATAACTTATTTTCCTTTTTTTGTATACGGTAATCATTTGTTGCCTTTTGTTGCTTTTTAAGACCTTTTTACCATACCGGCAATAGTCGATATCAAAAGCCCTAAATAGGCCAAAGAAGCACCTGTTTCCGCCGAAATCATTAAAGTAAAAGTTAAAATATAAGCTCCAATCCGACAAATATTGCCTATTAAATCATATTTCTCCGATTGGATACCCTGCTCGCGCATTTCCGTTCTTATGCCTTCTCCCAAATCAGTATTGTCTACTGCCAAAGATAAGATACTATCCAACATCAAAAACCCAAATGCCCAAATCCAAGAATTATCTGTTCTATACATATGCATTACTAAGGCCAGCTCCATTGAAGCTGCTAAGATATAACTCCACATTAAATATTTATTAACTTTCTGCACCCAAAACACCTCTATCATCTATAACTAAAAATAGTGTACCATATTTTAGATTTATTTGCATTAAAAGTTGCAAAACTTGTATTCCTTGTGTTATACTAGGGGTTGTGAAAAGTCAACCAGTAAAGGGGGCGCAAGAAATGGTAATCACCAAAGAAATGGGTATCAAAGACTGTGTGCAACAATATCCAAAAACAGCTGCTGTATTTATGGAATTCGGTATGGGCTGCTTAGGCTGTGCTGCTGCTCGTTTTGAAAATATTGAACAAGGTGCTATCGTTCATGGCATCGATGTTCCTGCTTTAATCGAAGCTTTAAATAAAGTTGTCGAATAAGAAAATTGAGGCTCGGACAAAATTGTCCAAGCCTCTTTCTTTTTATCCCAATTCTTGATAATGATACAGCACCATTGTTAAAGCAGCTAAGCCTGCTGTTTCGGTACGCAAAATACGCTTTCCTAAGGAAGCACAATAAGCACCTTGTGCTTGCAGCTCGGCTACTTCTTCTGCTGTCAAACCGCCTTCAGGCCCAATAACCAAGTTAATTTGCTGTGGTACATTTTCCAACCCCTCCAGCACCTGTCGTAAAGTGGTTTTATCCTCATCTTCCCACAAGACAATAGTCAAACCTTCCTGCATTTCTCGAATAGCTTCTTTCCACGTCAAAGGCAAGGAAACCTCCGGTACAGTGATACGCTTGGATTGCTGGCTGGCTTCCAAAGCAATTTTTTGCCACCGTTCTTGTTTTTTCTGTGCCTTATTTGCTTCTATTTTGACCACTGCACGCTGCGTATTCAACGGAATAATTTTTGTAATACCCAGCTCAGTACATTTTTGAATAATTAATTCCAGCTTATCCCCTTTCGGCATACCTTGAAAAAGATGTACTGCCGTTTTTGTTTCCTGTTCTGCTGCTGTTTCGGCAAAAATTTCTCCACTGATTTTATCGCGCCCAAAATCTTGCAATTCAGCTTGATAAACTTTACCGTCACCACAGCAGACAGCTATTTTTTCACCTGCAGATAAGCGTAAAACAGTACCTAAATGATGCACCAATTCCCCTGTAATCTCCAGCCGCTGTCCCTCTATAGCTTCCGGCTCCACAAATATTCTTCGCATATTTTCCTCCGCTGGTTATTTACCTTGAGCTACAATAGCTACCCAGCCATCTTTTTCGCGTACTTCCAAAATAGCAAACTGGTTAGCTTCCAACGCAGCTAAAACATCATCTTTGCGAGTATCAATAATACCGGAAGAAATAAAAATTTTATCTCCCTGTAAGTATTGCATCGTATCTGGAATTAAACGAATAATTATATCCGCAACAATATTAGCAATCATTAAATCACATTTGCCTTCGGCAGCAGCCAACAAATCACTATGTGCAATGCTTACTTTATCTTCTAAATGATTTAATGCAATATTTTCCTTAGCTGCTGCAACAGCTACAGTATCATAGTCCATAGCTTGCACATGCCCAGCACCCAATAAACCAGCTTGAATAGCCAAAATGCCACTACCAGTACCCACATCAATAATTTCTGCTCCTGGTTTTACATATTCTTCAATTAATTGAATACATAAAGCTGTTGTCGCATGATTACCTGTCCCAAACGCCATCCCTGGGTCAATTTCAATCACAACATCATCAGGTTCTGGAGTATATTCTTCCCAAGTTGGTTTTACCACTGTTTTCTTTCCAATTCTTTCAGGTTTAAAATATACCTTCCACGCATTAGCCCAATCTTCTTCCTGTACTGGTTTATAAGTAATTCTAGTCGGACCCATATCCATACGAATTTCAATTTCATTCATTTCCAAAATAATTTGTTCAATCTTATTCATCAAAAACTCATCTTCCGGCAAATAAGATTTAATAATAATTTCTGTGCTGTTTAATAATTCTTCAGAAAATTCATGCGCATCCCATTGGCCGCTGTTGGCATAATTAGCAATCAGCTGTGGGTCTTCAATCATAACGCCACCTGTACCAATCTCGGTCAACATATTGGAAATACCATCTACAGCCTCTCTATCGTCAACAACCATTTTAATCTCTAACCAATTCATCTTCTTTTTTCCCCCTATTCTTCCAACGTAAACCTGTTAATATTGCACCAATAGCACTAATAATCGCCATTGTTCGATAAACCCATTGCATCCCAAAAACAAATACTTCTTCTCTGCCTTCCACAAAGCTGAAGACAGTATAACCTAATTGGCTGCTCATTAATTGATATAATACTAAAGTGGAAACAGAAATCCCGAAAATATTACCTAAATTTCTGGCTAAACCATTCATGCTGCCAGTAATCCCCACTTTATTCGGTGGTACCGTCGACATAATTAAAGATGTATTTGGTGATTGGAACATAGCCATCCCGAAAGACATCATCATCGAGCCTACTAAAAATACACCTAATGAAGAATTTAAACCAAGTGTAGATAAAATAAGTAATGCTGCTGTAACTATGCTTAAACCAATAAAACATAAGATTTCTGAGCCTATTTTATCCGAAAGCTGACCACTGAAAGGTGCGACTACAGCCATCGTAATTGAATAAGCCATCATCAACATTCCTGTTTGGGCAGCATCCAGCAACAAAACCTTTTGCAAATAAAAAGGCTGAATAAAATTATGGCTGGAAATCGAAAAGAAAGATAAAAAAGCACAAAAAATACTTACTGCGAACAATTTATTGTGGAATAACTCTAAATCTACCAATGGGGTCGCTGTTTTTTTCTCTGCTCGCCAAAAGAGCCAGCCTAAAACTAAAACCACTGCCAAAATTAAAGCACAGTAGCTGAAATAAGTGCTGCCCTTTTGCAAAAGCTTTACACCACCGTAAATACTGACAATCAGCACCATAAACAAGACTGCACCATGCCAATCCAATTTTTCTCTTTCACCGTTTACCGACATATCTGGCAGATATTTCATTGCCAAAAATAAGCAAATCAGCGTAATTGGAATGTTCATGGCAAAAATCATTTGCCAATTAAATGATGATACGATAAAACCACCCAAGGACGGTCCTACCATTGAGCCTAAAGCCACCATTGTCCCAGATAGCCCCAATGCCTTGCCTCGTTCATTATGTGGAAATACCTCTACTATAATCCCCTGACTATTAGCCATGCAGGCAGCAGAACCAAAACCTTCCACTACACGACCTAACAAAAGTAAATAATAATTTCTGCTCAAAAAGCAAACTAACATCCCAATTAAAAAACAAATTATACCGCCCTTAAAAATCTTATCTTTGCCTACGGTATCTCCCAATTTGCCAAAAATTAAAATGCAGCAAATAATCACTAGAATATTGGCAGTGACAACCCATTCTATCCCAGCCATGGTTATGCCCATTTCATCAGCCATAATCGGCAAAGCTACATTAATACTGCTCGCATCAACGCAATTGACAAAAGTGGTCATGACTACACCAAAAAAAATCAACCAGCGTTTTTGGTAAATTTCTTCTTTACTAAGCACTCACTCACCTCATTTACCACAAATTAATTTTTTACTCTACATTTTATTTTACCATATTACCGTAAAAATACAACAAGAGGCTATGACAATGTGTCCTAGCCTCTCTTGCTTATCTTACTCTTCGTCCAGCCAATCTTCTACGGCATCTTTCATATCTCCTACCGCATCTTTCATTTTGCTGAAAAATCCTTTTTTATTTTCTTCGTTTCTTTCCTCTTTTTTTTTACCTTCAAAACCTGTTTCTGCTGTTGCAGGTACACTTAATGTAGCGCGCAGTTGTTCCAATAAATTACGTTGCTCTGCAGTCAGATTTTTCGGTGTAACCACTTTAATAGTTACATATTGGTCACCTTTGCCGTAACCTTTAATATTCTTCACACCTTTGCCCTTCATCCGGAATTTTGTACCACTTTGCACACCGGCAGGAATAGTCAGGGTTACTTTACCTTCCAAGGTAGGTACTTGAATATCATCACCTAAAGCTGCTTGCGCAATATTGATTTCTTGTTCCATATAAATATCATCTTCATCACGCAAGAAAACCTCATGTGGACGAACATTAATATAAATATATAAATCACCATTTGGACCGCCCAGTTCACCAGGCTCACCCTCGTTGCTCATCCGCAGACGAGAGCCTGTATCAACACCAGCAGGAACTTTAACTTCTAAGGTTTTATTAATTCGTTTTTGACCTTTACCACCACAATCTGGACAAGGGTCTTTAACTACTTTACCTTTACCATTACACTCAGGACAAACCTTAGCTGTTTGTACTTGGCCAAACGGTGTCTTTTGCATGGTAATTACCTGCCCTGTACCGTTACAGCGTGAACAAGTAGTTGGACTAGTACCGGCTTTCGCCCCGGAACCACCACAAGTTTTACAGCTTTCCCATTTTGGCAAATGGATTGTTTTTTCTGCCCCAAAAACAGCTTCTTCAAAATCAATAGTCAAATCATAACGCAAATCTGCACCACGTCTTGGACCTTTTTGTTGTTGACCACCACCAAAGCCGCCACCAAAGAACATATCAAAAATATCGCCCATGCCGCCGAAATCGCCGCCGAAGCCACCAAAACCACCAGCTCCACCACCGAAACCAGCAGGGCCATCATGACCAAAACGGTCATATTGAGCTCTTTTATCTGCATCAGAAAGAATTTCATAAGCTTCATTAATTTCTTTAAACTTTTCTTCTGCTTCTGCATTACCTGGATTTACGTCTGGATGATATTGACGCGCCAGCTTGCGGTAGGCTTTCTTTAATTCATCTTCACTGGCTGTTTTTTCTACACCCAGCACTTCATAATAATCACGTTTTGCCACTACCGTGTCCCTTCTTTCTTACACCCACAAAAAGCACATGCCCCCCTATAAGGGTGGGCGTTGTGCTTTTTATTTTACCTTAAAATCGCTTTATTACACTTCTTTGTATTCAGCATCATAAACGCCGTCTTCATCTGGACCGGCATTACCTGCACCTGTAAAGCTTTCAGGATCTACACCTGCTTGTTGTGCAGCAGCATACATTTTTTCAGTTAATTTATACAAAACTTCTTGTAAAGCGTCTGTTTTAGCTTTAATTTCTTCTGTATTGTTGCCTTCTAAAGCAGCTTTTAATTCATCTTTAGCTTTTTCGATTTCAGCAACTTCAGCACCTTCAGCTTTGTCACCTAAATCTTTTAAAGTTTTTTCTACTTGGAAGACCATGCTGTCAGCATTGTTTCTGATTTCTACTTCTTCTTTGCGTTTTTTATCTGCTTCTGCATTTAATTCAGCATCTTTTACCATTTTTTCGATTTCTTCCTCAGATAAACCACTGCTGGATTTAATTGTAATTCTTTGTTCTTTACCTGTACCTAAATCTTTAGCAGATACATTAACAATACCGTTAGCATCAATATCAAATTTAACTTCGATTTGTGGGATACCACGTGGAGCTGGTGGGATATCCATTAAAGTAAATCTGCCTAAAGTTTTGTTGTATTGAGCCATTTCACGTTCACCTTGCAGAACATGAATATCTGTAGAAGTTTGGTTATCAGCAGCTGTAGTAAATACTTGTTGACGAGATACTGGAATTGTAGTATTGCGTTCTACGATTTTGGTAAATACGCCGCCTAAAGTTTCGATACCTAAGGATAATGGTGTAACATCCAATAATACGATATCTTTTACTTCACCAGCTAAAACACCACCTTGAATAGCAGCACCGATAGCTACACATTCGTCAGGATTGATGCCTTTAAATGGTTCTTTACCTGTTAAGTTTTTGATAGCATCTTGTACTGCAGGAATTCTAGTAGAACCACCTACTAAGATAACTTTATCAATATCGCTTGCTGTTAAGCCAGCATCTTTCAGAGCTTGACGAGTAGGAGCCATTGTTTTTTCTACTAAATCAGCTGTTAATTCATCAAATTTTGCTCTTGTTAAGGTCAAATCCAAGTGTTGTGGCTGACCGTCTACCATTGTGATAAATGGTAAATTGATGTTGGAGCTTGTTACTGTAGATAATTCATGTTTAGCTTTTTCAGCAGCTTCTTTTAAACGCTGCATAGCTGTTTTATCTGCGGATAAATCCACACCTGTTTCTTTTTTGTATTCAATAATCATCCAGTCAATGATTTTTTCGTCGAAGTCGTCGCCACCTAAACGGTTGTTACCACTGGTTGCTTTTACTTCAAAGATACCATCGCCTAATTCTAAGATAGATACGTCAAAAGTACCACCACCCAAGTCAAATACTAATACTGTGTGGTCTTCACCTTTATCCATACCATAAGCTAAAGCAGCAGCTGTTGGTTCGTTGATAATTCTCAATACATTTAAACCAGCAATTTTACCAGCATCTTTTGTAGCTTGGCGTTGGCTGTCAGTAAAGTAAGCAGGTACAGTAATAACTGCTTCTGTTACAGGTTCGCCAATATAAGCTTCAGCATCTGCTTTTAACTTTTGTAAAATCATTGCAGAAATTTCTTGTGGTGTGTAAGATGTCCCAGCTACAGTTACTTTGTAATCTGTACCCATATGACGTTTGATAGAGCTTACTGTATTATCTGCATTTGTGATAGCTTGACGTTTTGCTACTTGACCAACTAAGCGTTCACCGGATTTAGAAATACCTACTACAGATGGAGTAGTTCTATTACCTTCGGTGTTAGTAATAACAACAGGTTCGCCACCTTCCATTACTGCCACGCAAGAGTTTGTTGTCCCTAAGTCAATACCAATTACTTTTCCCATGATTTAAAAATCCTCCTCAAAATTATATCAATATATTTTTTCACAATAGTTATCTCACATGGATACTTTAACCATACTAGCACGAATTACCCTGTCTTTAACCATGTAACCTGCACGTAATTCTTCTACTACTGTATCTTCGGCTACTGTATCATCTGCTACCTGCATGATAGCCTCATGTAAATTTGGGTCAAACGGCTGACCCACAGCCTCGATTTTTTTCATACCTTCTTGTTCCAGCGCCTGCATTAATTGACGGTAAATCATTTCTACCCCTTTATGCAGATTTTGAGCATCAACACTTTCCACTGAATTTTTCAAAGCTAATTCAAAATTATCTAAAACCGGCAATAATTCACCGATAAGCTTTGCTGTACTATATTTAGCTAAATCTTCTTTTTCCACTTGTGTTCTGCGTTTATAGTTATCAAAATCAGCAGCCACGCGTAAAAATCTTTTATTTAATTCTTCAAGTTCGGCAGTTAATTTTTGTTCAGTTTCACTTAATTCAACTGTTTCCTCAACTGCCTCTTCCTCTGTTTCTTCAACTGTTACTTCTGTTTCCTGTTCAACGGTTGCTTCAGTCATTTCTTCTTGCATAACTTCTTCTTCCATCATGAACAAAATCACACTCCTTAATATATTTCCTCTTTATTCACTAATTCTCTTTTTAACTATAATATGAACTCGCAGAATAGCTGTGGCTACTTCACCTGCTGTTCGCAAGGCATGAATTTTTACATAAACAGGGTCGATTATCCCAGCTTCCAGTAAATCCACCACTTTGCCGGTATCACAATCTAAAGCTAAATTAGGATTGCTTTGTTGCTGCTGATAAACTTCCGTTAATTTTTCCAAAGCGTTAAAACCGGCATTAGTTACAATCTGCATAAACGGTTTCTTTAAAGCAGCTATCACACAATCCACACCAAAAGCGGATAAACCTTGCAATTCATTGCGATATTGCTCCAAATATCTCGCCGCAGCAAGTTCTCTAGCTCCACCTCCAGCTGTTATCCCATGAAGAAATGCTGATTGAAGACTAGCAGCTGCATCTTTGGCAATTCGTTCCTTTTCCCTAGCAACTTCAGCTGTGGATGCTCCTATTAAAATCGTAGCCAACGGTTTACCTTGACCACCACTGATTTTAATATGACCAAGTTTTTCATTTTCTATGATATGTTTTGCTTGCCCGAAATGTTGTCGGAGAAGCTCTGTTTTCTGATTTAAGGTGGTGCGACGGATTAATTTGGCACCTGTATATTCAGCCAAATCTAAGAGTTGACGGTGTGGCACTCGTGCTGCTACAAAGACACCAGCATCTGCCAACATTTCTTCAGCAACCCCATCCACACCACGGTCAACAAATACTGCTTGCACACCAGATTGAATAAGATTGGCTATTTGTTCTTTAAACTCTTCTTTGATAGCCAAATACCGTTGAAAACCACTCTCCGTAGTTAATGCTTGTTTATCTAGTTCCTCTGGTTCTAAGGCATCATCCAATACTAAGATTGATAAATCGCCCTCAAGTTCCGTCGGCATTGCAATATGCAATCTCTTCTTTTCTATTAAAACTCCCTCAAAGACTTGACTTTCAACACCTTCAAGAGAAGCCACTCTATCAGCTAGCAAAAAATTTTCTCGGTAGAGCTGCTCTTCACCAATCAATTGTGCACCTGCTAAAATAAGCTGAGCAATTTCTTCATTTTCGCGTCCTGCAATATGTGCTGCATGATAAAGACGCCCATCTTGTAAATTCTCAATTTGGAAAGCCTCTGCCTTCATTTGCTGGCAAGCTTGTTCTACAGCCTGCTCAATCCCCTTTATCACTTGAGCAGTTGGCACACCCTTACGAATTTGCTCTAAACCTTGTAAAATTATCTCGCCAGCGAGCAAAGTTGTCGTAGTCGTTCCATCACCTACTGCCTTTTGCTGTCCATTTACACCCTGAATAAGCAAACGGGCAACAGGATGATTTACTTCCATTAAGTTTAAAATAGTGACCCCATCATTAGTCAGTACAATATCACCGTTTTCACCAATTAACATCGTATCCATACCTTTAGGTCCTAAGGTATGTTCTACAGCAGCCATCAAGGCACGCACTGCCTGACTGTGATTATCCAATAAATTATATTGACCTTCTTGTTCTATCGGCATTTTTGCCTCCACTATGAATTCGCCTCATTATCAAAAGCCTCTTCCAATGCTTTCGTCAACATATCCAGCATTGATACAGCATTAGAATAGTCCATTCTTGTCGGCCCAATCAGACCTACTTTACCGACTGTTTCACCTTTTACCTTATAACTAGCTACAATCACGCTGCAATCTTTAACTTCATCCAATTCATTTTCCGAGCCGATTTTCACGCTGATTCCTGTTTCCAATTCATGATCCATAATGCGGCTTAAAATTTCTTCCTGCTCTAAAGACTTCAATAAACTTTTTACTTTACTTACATCTTTAAATTCAGGTTGGCTCAACATATTTAAGCCACCATCAAGATATATTTTCTTATCCCGTGGATGAATATCTAAGATCTTCGCCAACATAGTCAACGCTTGGTCTACAACTTGACGTTGATGATTTAAGTCTTGAAAAATATTTTCCAACAT
>JAFXJE010000191.1 GCA_017532485.1 Peptococcaceae bacterium
CCTCCGTTCAGGTTATTTGTTTGGTCGCTTATATTCTAACGGATTTTTATGTACAATGCTTATTTTTTTACAAAAAAATAAATGTTGGCAGTGTCACTTTTGTGACACCCCAACATTTATTATAGAACCGGTATTAAGCCATTTTGCTTAGAACGGATTTTTTATTTGGTAAATTATTTTATTACATTTCTTTTACTTGATAAACAACTTTAATGTCATTATTCAAAGCTGCCATCCGATAATCATTAACACTTGATATTGTTCTGCCTAAAATTGTCGGCAACATGAAATATTCTTCATTATGGCGTTTAAGATTGTAATTTAAAATCTCATTTTCGCCGGTTTTATCATATAAAATAAATTCGATTGGTTTACCACTTAAAATACCTCGTTGAACAGCATCTAATATTTCGTCACCACTGAGGACATTTTCGTGGTCATACTCTCCCTCGACTGCTTCAAAAATAACGATAGCATTCTTACCATTGTCGGAAATTTCAACAGAACAGTTAAATTCGTCATAATCATGCAAAAATTGTCTAATTTCACGATATTGGCTGGTATCTTCAACATTAATTTGCACACCGGAAATTGAAACTGCTGAGAAAATACCAAATCTGTTTTTTGCTTTATAAGTAACGCCCGTTAATCCAATATTTTTGAAAATTTTCAAAGCATCATCTTGCCCGATTACTGTATTATTATAACGTAACAAACTTCTGAACTTGTTACGTTCATCTTCCTCATCATCTTCATATTTTGTGCTGCTTTCCTTTTTGCTACCTTGTTTTTTGTTGTTTGTCGGATTAGCTGTAGGCTCTCCTCCAGTAGATACAGCACCACCCATAGAGCCAAACGAGGTAACTAAACAAAGAATAGCACCAATCGTCGATACAGCTATAATTACAAGTAACATTGTTGCGGACAAATTATTTCTCCCCTTTTAAATCAACCTTTTCATTAATTATCATTTTACCACAAGCTTAATGTTTTCGGCTACCCTTTTCTCAGAGTATTTCCATTATTTTTCGGCTAAATTAACGATATTATTATGTTTTTTAATTCAAATTTGTGTATTTTTAGTTGTTTTTCTGCTGTCTTATGTATTATACTATAAGTTAATGTGATTAATTATTTTTTAGATTGAGGAGGACATCATCTTGTTGGAGTTTATTAATCAGGTTTTAAAGATTTGGAAAGAATATGCCCCTGCATTATGGGATGGGACTATTACAACATTAACAATCGCTATTATTGGTACTTTAGTTGGTTTAGGTATCGGCTTAGTTATCGGTATCTATAAAACAATACCTATTAGTCCTAAGGACAATATTATCAAACGCGTTAGCTATAAAATTGTTGACTTTATTTTATCCGCCTATATTGAAATTATCCGTAGTACACCTATGATGGTACAAGCTATGTTATTCTACTATGGTATCGCAATGGTCTTCAATATTCAGCTAAACATTTTACTCTCCGGTTTAATTATCGTTTCTGTCAATACTGGTGCTTATATGTCTGAAATTGTCCGTGGTGGTATTATTTCTATCGACCACGGTCAATACGAAGCAGCTCATTCTATCGGGATGACTCATACTCAGACTATGAGTAAAATTGTTTTACCACAAGCTATTCGTAACATCATGCCATCTATTGGTAATGAATTTATTATTAATATCAAAGATAGCTGCGTATTAAGTGTAATTGGGGTAACTGAATTATTCTATGTTTCTAAATATGCAGCAGGTGCAACCTTCCACTATTTTGAAACATTCAGCATTACTTTGATTTATTATTTCGTATTATGTTTTACTATTACCAAAATCTTACGTTATCTTGAAAAACGCATGGATGGTCCTGACAGCTACACTATTATGGGTTCTCAAACAGCACCTGAAGCTGTTATCCATGTAAATACAGCAAACCACGGGAAAGGAGAATAAACAAATGTCAGATACAGTAATTCAAATCAAAAATCTGAAAAAAGTCTTTGGTGAACGTGAAGTTTTAACTGATATTAATTTTGATGTGCATAAAGGCGAAGTTGTTTGTATTATCGGCTCCAGTGGTTCTGGCAAATCTACTTTGTTGCGCTGCATCAATCTCTTAGAAACACCTACTTCTGGTCAAATTCTATACCATAATCAAAATATCCTAGAATCTAAACAAGCCAGTCATCAGTATTGTGCAAAGGTTGGTATGGTATTCCAACAATTTAATCTTTTTAACAATTTAACTGTTTTAGAAAACTGCGTTATCGGTCCTGTTAGCGTTTTGAAAAAACCTCGTAATGAAGCTGTAGAAACAGCAATGCATTACTTAGAGCAAGTTGGCATGGCCCAATTTGTCAATGCTAAACCAAAACAACTTTCTGGTGGCCAAAAACAACGCGTGGCTATTGCGCGTGCTTTGGCTATGGAACCTGATGCTTTATTATTTGACGAACCTACTTCCGCTCTCGACCCTGAAATGGTTGGCGAAGTCTTAAAAGTTATGAAAAACTTAGCTGAAGCAGGTTTAACTATGTTAGTAGTTACACATGAAATGGCATTTGCCAGAGATGTTGCTAACCGTATCGTTTTCATGGATAAAGGTATTATCCTCGAAGATGATACACCTGAAGAAATATTCAACAATCCAAAAAATGAACGTACAAAAGCTTTTTTAAGCAGAGCTATGGGTTAATAGAAAATAAATAACACATTGATAACAGCACCACTGCATAGTTATTATGCAGTGGTGCTGTTATTTTTATAAAAAATAGTTTTGTTGATTGAGTTCATTACGCCTAGGATTTATAATATACTATATAAGTAAAAATCCATGAATGTATTTGAAAGAAGTGACTTTTATGAAAATTGCTTTTTATGGAGCCGCTCATGAAGTAACAGGTTCTTGTACAGTAATCTATGCCAATGGCAAAAGCATTATGATAGACTGTGGTATGGAACAGGGTCCTGACATTTATGAGAATTGTACTCTCCCATTTGCACCATCTCAAATAGATTATGTCTTACTTACCCATGCTCACATCGATCATTCAGGAAAAATTCCTGCTCTAACGGCTGGTGGTTTTCATGGTAAAATTTATGCAACCGCTGCTACAGTACAATTATGTAATATCATGCTTTTGGATTCAGCTCATATTCAAGAATCTGAAGCCAAATGGCGCAATCGCAAAGCTAAACGTTCCGGTGATGAACTTTATGAACCATTATATACCACTGAAGATGCTGCTAAAGCTTTAAAACAATTTGTCCCATGTGATTATCAAAAAGAATATACTTTGTGCAAAGGTATAACGATTTCCTTTGTTGATGCCGGTCATTTATTAGGTTCTTCTAGTATCAAAATTAGCGTTACAGAAAACGGTATAACAAAAACTTTAGTTTTTTCCGGTGATTTGGGTAATTATAATCGCCCTCTCATTTGCGACCCAAAAAATCCTAGCAATGCTGATTATGTTATTATTGAATCCACCTATGGTAATCGTCTACATGGTGAACGACCTGATTATTTAGGACAATTAACTAGAATTTTGCAGGAAACCTTTGATCGTGGTGGGAATGTTGTCATCCCTTCCTTTGCTATCGGGCGTACGCAAGAATTGCTTTATCTTCTACGCATAATTAAAGAACAAAAACTTATTCAAGGACATGAAAATTTCCCTGTCTATGTCGATAGTCCTTTAGCTGTCGAGGCTACTGAATTGTACGCTAATCCTGCTTTAATCGATTATTTTGATGAAGAAACGCTGGATTTACTGCAAAGGGGTATTAATCCTATTAAATTACCTAATTTAGTACTCTCTATTTCTACTGATGAGTCAATGCTAATTAATATGGATAAAACACCAAAAGTAATTTTATCTGCCAGTGGTATGTGCGAAGCTGGCCGTATTCGCCATCATTTAAAACATAACCTTTGGCGACGAGAATGTACTATCCTTTTCGTGGGCTATCAAGCCGTAGGAACTTTAGGCAGCATTATTATCAATGGTGCTCAAGAAGTAAAATTATTTGGAGAAACTATTCAAATTAATGCTCATATAGAACAATTAGACGGCATCAGTGGTCATGCCGACCGAGATATGCTGCTTAACTGGCTGGACAGTTTCAGCAGCAAACCTAAAATGGTCTTTGTTAATCATGGTCATGATACCGTTTGCGATGAATTTGCCCAAACTATTCAAGAACAATTAAACATTACCGCTACAGCCCCTTATAATGGTGCAGAATATGATTTAATTTCCGGTGCTAGTTTAATTCAAGGCAACACTCAACGCATTGAAAAAGCTGCTCATACAACTAAACAAAATGAAACTCCTGCCTTTCGCGACCTCATGGCAGCCGGTAGATGGCTCATGTCTATTTTAGAAAAATATCGCCATGCTGCTAACTCAGACTTGAAAAAAATGACTAAACAAATTATCGCCTTATGCGAAAAATGGGATAAATAAAGAAAAACTGATGCAAAAAATTGCATCAGTTTTTCTTTATTTCAGTATAACTTAGTTTCTCAATTGTGCTTGATATTGAGCTTCTAACGCTTTTAATACTTTGTCATAAGCAGCACTTACTTCTTCATCAGTTAAAGTGCGATCTGCTTGGAAGGTTAATGCAAAGGCAATGCTCTTATAGCCTTTAGCGATTTGGTCACCTTGATATACGTCAAAGATTTTCCAAGATTTTAATAATTCACCTTTATTTTCAGCAATTACTCTTTCTAAATCACCAGCTAAAACATTTTCTTCAACTACAACAGCCATATCTCTAGTTGCTGCTGGGAATTTTGGCAATAATTCCACTTGTACTACGCGAATGCCTTGCGCAATGATAGTTTCTACATCAATTTCAGCGATATAGCAATGACCATTGATACCGTAGTTAGCAGCGATAGCTGGATGCAATTCACCAAATACGCCTGCCATTTGACCGTTAATATATAAATATGCAGAACGACCTGGATGATAAATACTGTTATCTTTGCATGGGCGATATTCTACATTTGTTAATTTCAACTCAGCCATCAATTCTTCAATGATGCCTTTCAGGTAGAAGAAATCATATTCTACACCAGTATGCTGCCAAGTAGCATTAGATTTGCCTTTCAAAGCAATACCTAGAGTCCATTTTTCATTAGCTAATTCTTCAGGTGTAATTTCCCCTTCCAATAAGAAAACCTTACCAATTTCAAAAATAGCTAAATCTTCATTACGACGGTTATGATTGAACAATACGGTATTTAATAAACCTGGTACAATACTTGTTCTCATATGACCTTGTTCTTCGGATAATGGATTTAAGATAGCTACGCTGTTTCTGCGAATATCATCAGCAGGATAGTTTAATTTTTCATCATTATTTTTGTTGATGAAGCTGTAGTTCAAAACTTCATTTAAGCCTAAACCTACTAATTTATTAACCACATTATCTCTGATTTTTTGCGCCTCAGTCAATTGACCACGACTGGAAGCACCAAATGGTAAAGTTTGTGGAATTGTATCATAACCGTAAACACGAGCAACTTCTTCGATTAAATCTTCTTTAATACTGCAGTCTGGACGATATGCAGGAACTTCTACAGTAAGCATATCCCCTTCTTCTTTAGTAATTACGAAGTTTAATTTAGTTAAAATAGCTTTGATTTCATCATTGCTGATTTCTGTACCTAATAATTGATTTACATTGCTCATAGGTAAAGTAATCATTGCTCTTTCGTGTTTGGTTGGGTAGTTGTCAATAGTACCATTAACTACTGTACCACCACCTGTTAATTGAATTAACTGAGCAGCTCTTTCAGCAGCAGTTAAAACAGTTTCAAAGTTAATACCTTTTTCAAAACGGATAGATGCTTCAGAACGTAAACCCAATCTTGTAGATGTTCTTCTGACAGATGTTGGTTGGAAATAAGCAGATTCAATAAATACATCAGTAGTATCATCAGTTACTTCTGTATTTTCACCACCCATTACACCTGCTACAGCTACTGGTTTAGCACCATCACAAATTAACAGCATATCATCAGCTAAAACGCGTTTTTGGCTGTCTAAAGTAACGATTTCTTCATCAGCTTTAGCTTGACGCACGATGATTTCATGGTTTGCCAATTCATGGTAGTCAAACGCATGCAATGGTTGACCGTATTCCATCATTACATAGTTAGTTACGTCAACTACGTTGTTGATTGGACGGATACCTGCACATTGCAAACGGTGCTGCAGCCAGAATGGAGATGGTTGAATTTTTACACCTTTCACCATTTTAGCTGTATAACGATGGCATAATTCTGGAGCTTCGATAGTAACTTTTGCTAAATCAGCAATATTTTCATCGTTGCAAGTAAATTCAGGTTGTGGCAAACGCACTTCTTTACCCAATAATGCACCAATTTCCATAGCTACATTCAGTACACTTAAGCAGTCAGAACGATTTGGAGTTAAGTCTAATTCTAAAATATAGTCATCTAAATGTAATACTTCTGTCACAGAAGTACCTAATGGTGTGCCTTCTGGCAAAACAACGATACCTTCTTTTTGTTCAGGTGGAATTTTATCAATTTCTACCCCTAATTCTTTAACGGAGCAGATCATACCATTGGACTCTACGCCACGCAATTTAGCTTTTTTGATTTTAACACCGTCAGGTAAAGTTGCACCTACAGTAGCAAAAGCGATAGTTTGACCAGCAGCTACGTTTGGAGCACCACACACAACTTGGATTTTATTTTCGCCATCAGTAGTTACTTGGCAAATATTTAATTTATCAGCTTCAGGGTGTTTTTCTTTTTCTAATACTTTAGCTACTACAACACCTGTTACGCCTTTATTTGTAGGAATAACATGCTCTACAGCTACCCCTGCTCTTGTCATTACTTCTGCCAATTCATCAGCAGAAATTTCAATATCAACTAATTCTTTTAACCAATTGTAAGATATCTGCATTCTTCTATCCTCCCCTTAAAACTGACGTAAGAAACGCATATCGTTTTCATACATTAAGCGCAAGTCATTAATACCGTATTTCAACATAGCAATACGTTCCACACCCATACCAAAAGCGAAACCACTTACTTTTTCAGGGTCATAACCACCTGCTCTCAATACATTCGGATGTACCATACCAGCACCTAAGATTTCCAACCAGCCTGTATTGGAGCATACACGACAGCCTGTACCACCACACATTACGCAAGAGATATCAACCTCGGTACTTGGCTCAGTAAATGGGAAATAACTAGGACGCAAACGAATCTTTACATCTTTGCCGAACATTTGTTGAGTAAATGCTAATAAAACACCTTTTAAATCACTCATAGTAATATGTTCATCAATTACTAAACCTTCGATTTGGTGGAACATTGGAGAATGAGTAGCGTCATCGTCTTTACGATATACTTTACCAGGGCAGATAATTTTTACTGGTAATTCGCCAGCTTTCTTTTCCATGGTACGAACTTGTACTGGAGAAGTTTGAGTACGTAACACGATTTCAGGATTAATATAGAAAGTATCCTGCATATCTCTCGCTGGATGGTCTTTTGGTAAGTTTAATGCTTCAAAATTATAGTAGTCACTTTCAATTTCAGGACCTTCTGCAACTTCAAAGCCTAAACCCATGAAAATTTGTTTTGCTTCATCAATAACTAAAGTTAAAGGATGTTTTGTACCTCTAGCCAAAGCACGACCTGGTAAAGTAACATCAATTGTTTCAGATGCTAATTTAGCATTTAAAACAGCTTGGCGCAATTCTTCCATACGTGCATCTAACACACGATTAATCTCATCACGGACTTCATTAGCCATTTGACCCATTAAAGGTCTTTCTTCATCGCTTAAAGCCCCCATACCTTTTAAAATAGTAGTTAATTCACCTTTTTTACCTAAAAAGCGAACTTTTAATTCATTCAAGCTGTCAATACTATCCGCTTGCTGCATTGCTTCAACGGCTGCTTCTCTAATTCGTTTTAAATCTTCACGCACAACTATTAACCTCCTTAAAAATATAAAAAACCTCCGTCCACAAAGGGACGAAGGTTAATTCGCGGTACCACCCTAATTATGACCATGCAAAATACATGTCATCAACTTAGCTGTCGTTAACGCCGACTTACGCTGTTCCTACCCATTTGCTCAAAAACAAACTTCAAAACAGATGCTCCAAGGCGAACTCCTCGCGGTTTTTCCCGATAATAAAGCTTCCAGTCACGGCTTTATCTCCCTGAAATCCTTCCAAACCAGGCTCCTCTTCATCGCATAGCTGATATTCAACTCATGACATTATAACACAAAGTATTTTAGGCTGACAAGTGAAAAAATATTTTCTTTTGTCTTTTTATAACAATTTTTCAAACGCTAAATAATCTGTTGCATCAATTACTACTGTTCCACAATATTGAAAGCCATTCTTCTTGATTAAATGCTGCATTTTCTGATTAGCTGGATTAGTATCAATGCGAATGCTTGTCATTCGGGCTTGTCGAGATAGTTTTTCTGCCTGTTGAAAGATGGCTGTACCGTAGCCTTTCCCTCTTGAACCTGCACCCATAGCTACTCTATGCAAAGCTGCATAAGGTGTACCTTGGGTTAACCATTCTCCTTGCAATGTTTCATAAAGGGCATCACCAGCAAAGTCTAAGCAAAAATAAGCAACAGGCTCTCCTGTAGCACATAAAAAATACCCTCTTTTTTCTGCTATGTCCTTTAAAATAATTTCTTCATTTGGATAACCATTTTGCCATTGTCTGCTCCCCTGCTCCTTCAAATGAGCCTGAGCATCTTTGATAAACTGCTTTATTTGTTCTAAATCATCTAAAGTTACAAGCTTTGTTGTTATCATATCTAGCCACCAATCTTTCTAAATCTTCTTAACCGTTCCTGTTTTGTTTGATTTTAGCATAATGAATTTTTAATTTCAATTGTTGCTTAGGCAACATTATCCTATACAAATCTAGCTACAATATATGTTATAATTGTTTTGAAAAATAATCAAAAAACATTCTTAAATTGTAAATAAAGGAGTTTTAAATATGATTAGAAAAATTATTAAAATTAATGCAGATTTATGTAATGGCTGTGGTGCTTGTGCTGCTGCTTGTCATGAAGGTGCGATTGAAATGATTGACGGTAAAGCAACTTTAACTCGTGAAGATTATTGTGATGGTTTGGGGGACTGCCTACCAGCTTGCCCGATGGATGCTATTAAATTTGAAGAACGAGAGGCTCCTGCTTATGATGAAGCTGCCGTATTAGCTGCTAAACAGCAAAAGGAAAAAGCTGCTCTCAATGTTGATTGCCCTAGCCAGCTTTCTCATTGGCCAGTAAAAATTAAATTAGCACCTCTTACTGCCCCATATTTTAATGAAGCTGATTTATTAATTGCAGCTGATTGTACAGCTTATGCTTATGGCAATATTCATAATGATTTTATTCGCAATCATGTTACCTTAATCGGCTGTCCAAAATTAGACAATGTTGATTACGCTGATAAATTAA
>JAFXJE010000192.1 GCA_017532485.1 Peptococcaceae bacterium
CAACGGCAAAGAAGTACCGCTTACTTATCAAGACGGTCACTACACAACTACGCTTCAAGCCTCTCTTTTTGCCGAAAACTATATCGAACAAGTTTCCTTGATTGATAACGGTACTATTCGCACACAAGCTTTAGATTGGAGTATTATCCCGCTGCACGAAGTTTTATTGGAACACAATTCTTATCTTGCCGGTTATTTCAGTTATACTTCCGATAAAAATGGAAATTTTGTTTTAGCTACTAAATATTCATTTTTCATTGATTTGGAACGCAAGGGTGATTTCCAAGTGAAATCAGTAGAATTGGTAGAAGTGCTTGACGGCAAAGAAATCAGTCGGACACCATTTGACATCAGTTTTGAAGGACAGCAGGCTTATGCCGCAGCAGCAAAAAAACGCAATCAAGCTGTTCCTGAACGGCTAGCTTACCTCGATCAATCTGCTTTTTCAACCGATACCCCTGCTGTTTACGATGGTATAGCTAATTTCTTCTACTATGCGGAAAAAGATTATCCAGTTCCTAACGGCAGTATGCTGGAACTATATATTGATGTAGTTGACGGTAATGATTACCGCTACCGTTCACTGGTGGACTGTTATGCCCGTGATGAAAAAGGCAAAACTGATAAAGCACGCATGGATGAATTAGAGATGTATATTCCTGTGCCAAACTATCTCATTTTTGATAAAAATGGCGATGTGCTGTATAAGTGTAATTAATATTTTCCTAAAAAAGGAATATTGAAATGCACTTTTGTATATGCTATAATGTGGCTAGGCTATAGTGTTGTGATATTCCATGTTAGCGTTGACTAGAAAAATGTCGACACAACAAGAAAACCCCTGTAGATACTGCGAATATCTACAGGGGTTTTTTCTTGTTTTTTAGAGCCTTAACTGGCTAGGCTGTGTTGCCGTCACTCGCCATCCAACCATTTGCAAATACGGTCGGCAATTACCGCTGCCACGATAGCGAGGCCTAGTGTTGATAAAAATTCCATGTTAGTCACCTCCATTCCGAGTTACCGGTATAGGAGTGGCAACATAACAAAGTATATCATATCCATATTTTTACATCAATACAAAATATATACATTGCTTATTTACAATCTATCATATATAATATTTAGGCCGACAGTTCGTTTGTACCATCCTGTCGTAAAACAAAACCAGGACTACTATTATGAATATTGTTGCGAGATACCTGGGGCTGTTGTTTTACGAATAAAATTTCGTGAAGCAACAGCCTCTTTGGATTTTCAGAGAATTTATAGGGTATTTTATTTTATTGGGAGTTGTGTTTTATCATGAGTTTAAGAGAATGGATTAGGAAAGAAGAAATAGAAACAACTATTTTGCTGCGAAGTATTCCATCTACGGTGGTTTCTCTGTTTGTAGTCAGTGTCATCTGCATGAACTTGCTGGCTAATAAAACCTTAGTGCAAACCTATTGGATTGCTTTAGACGGAGGTATTTTAATCTCATGGCTGTCCTTTATGTGTATGGATATTATCACCAAGTATTTTGGCCCCAAAGCTTCGACCAAGATTGCTATTTTTGCTTCAGCCATTAATTTGCTTACTTGTTTGATTTTTTATATTGCCAGTGCTATTCCCTCCAATGCCAACGATTATACTGCCTTCAATAGTGTTTTGGGTGGAACTTGGTTTATTCTTTTAGGAAGTACCATTGCCTTTCTGACTTCAGCTGTTATCAATAACTTTCTGAATTGGACAATTGGTAAAGCTTTCCGAAAAAATCCTGATGGTAAATTAGCCTACGCGGTGCAATCTTATGTTTCCACTTTTGTGGGACAATTTCTAGATAACTTTATTTTTTCAATTATCGTTTTTGTTTTCTTCGCCCCTATCTTTTGGAATGGTTTTCATTGGACAGTTTTACAATGCGCCATGTGTGCTTTAACAGGGGCTGTAGCAGAATTGATTATGGAAATCTTCTTCTCCCCTTACGGCTATCGAATTTTGATGAATTGGAAAGAACATAATGTTGGTATGGAATATTTAACATTTATTAAGGAGGAAAATTAAGATGAAGGTATTAATTACTGGCACTTCACAGGGTATTGGCTTGGCTGTTGCGAAGCTTTTTGTGCAAAAAGGTCATACTGTTATCGGAATTGACCGTCAGGCAGCAACTTTGGAAAATGATAATTATTTGCACTATCAAGCTGATGTTCGTGATAAAAAGCATTTGCCAGAGATTACAGATGTTGATATTCTAATTAATAATGCCGGCACTCAAAATGAAGCTGATATTGATATTAATTTGAAAGCTTTGATTTGGATTACCGAGCGTTATGGTGTGCAGCCTAATATCAAATCCATTTTGAATATCGGTTCTGCCAGCGCTCATACTGGCTCAGAATTTCCTGAATATTGTGCCAGCAAGGGCGGTGTTATCGCCTATACTAAAAATGTTGCCATGCGGGTAGCACCTTATGGAGCAACCTGCAATAGTCTTGACCCCGGTGGCGTCTTGACACCTTTAAATGAATGTGTCATCAATGATGCAGAACTCTGGGCTGAAATCATGGAAGAAACACCACTGAAAAAATGGGCGACACCAGAAGAAATTGCTGAGTGGGCATATTTCTTAACCGTAACCAACACCTTCTGTACCGGTCAAAGCATTATCGTTGACGGCGGCGAATCCATCAAACATAATTTTGTGTGGAAAGAATAAAAAGAGAGGATAATGTCGAAAAAACGTTCGGTATTATCCTCTCTTTTTATTGAAAAACTTTTCTCTTTTGCTATACTATAGATATGAGTTGTTTGATAGCGTGGCGGTTCTCTCCTTCACTAGAAGGAGGTGATACTTATGAAGAAGTTACAGACTATGGGAGCTATTTGCTCTATTTTGTCTCTCTTTGTGGGTGTCATAACTCTATTCTTAACTTTCTGAATTAAGAAAAGAGCAAACCGCCTATCTCTGACCAGATAGACGGTTTATTGTAAATCACTATCCCAGAGAGAACTGCCAATCAAGCAACTCTCTTTTTATATATTCTATGTTATCCAAATATCAATGTCAAGCGTTTGGCAAAATTAAAGCTTATTGTATCCCTATTCTTTTTCCTGCCAGCGGCAGAAATAATTTTCTATTAAATCTACAATTGCATACAGCAATAAGCCTAATATTGCTAAGGCCAAGATACCAGCATACATTTCCGGATAATTTCTGGTTTCCATACCTTCTAAGATGAAGTAACCTAAACCATCAAAAGAGGCAAAGGTTTCAGCAAAGAAAAGAATAGCAATAGCTGTCCCCAAGGTAATCCGCAAGGAAGTCAAAATTTCCGGCAAACAATACGGGATAATCAAATGCTGATACATTTGCAGCCTGCTTGCATTCAATGATTGCATAGATTGAAGACTGGCTTTGGGTATTGCTTTGGCTGCATCTCTAGTTACTACTGCTATCTGGAAGAAGATAGCTAAAGTAATCAAAAAGATTTTAGGCCCATCACCTAAACCCATCAGTACAACAATAATCGGCAAAAAGACTACTTTAGGCAGTGGATAGAGCAAATACACGATTGGGTCCAGTAACGCAGCTGCTTTTGGACTGCGTCCCATCAATAAGCCCAAAGGTACTCCCAACAGAACTGCCAAGAAGATGCTGCTTACAACCCGATAAGTGCTGACGAGAAAATGCTCTGTCAAATTACCACTAATTAGTTGTTCTACAAAAGCCTTACCTGCTGCACCAGGTGTTGGCAAAAAGCTCTTATTGAGCAACATACTACCTAACTGCCAAAAACAGATAACAATAATAACACCTAAGATAGTTCCACCCAATTTACGCTTCATGCTGTCCACCTCCAATCCAGCTTCGCAGCAAGCTGCAATGCTGATAAAATTCTGCTGTATTACGGTAGGCAGTTTGACCACTATGAGGATTTTCATCTATTCTCTTAATTTGACCTGAATGGTCAGCAAAAGCTACAATTTTTTGTCCCAAAAATATAGCTTCTTCAATATTATGAGTTACCATAACCATGGTCAAATTTCTTTCCTCGCAAAGAGACAAAACTAAATTTTGCAAATTTTCTCTAGTCAAAGCATCTAACGCAGAAAAAGGCTCATCCATTAATAAAACCTGTGGTTCTGCCACTAAAGCACGAGCAATGGCTACTCTTTGCTGCTGACCACCTGAGAGCTGGCGTGGATATTTTTTGTTCATTGAAGACAATCCCAAATGTTCCAGCAGTGGCTCTGTTTTCTCGCGCATTTCCTCTTTGCTCTTTTTTTGCAAAATTAAAGGTAACATTACATTTTGTTCTACCGTCTTCCATGGAAATAAACCATAACCTTGCAAAATAACACCTATATCCTGCTGACAACCTGTTAAATTCTTGCCACGATACAAGACTTGTCCTTCCGTAGGCTGTAATAAACCTGCCAACAAGTGTAGTAAGGTACTTTTTCCACAACCGGAAGGTCCGATTAAACTGTATCTTTCGCCCGGTGCAATAGATAAATTAATCTTTTCTAAAGCCCTAAACATATTCTTCTTTCCTACATGATAATCCATGCTGACATTTTCCAGCTGATACATATTGACCTCCCGACTGCTTTTTAGTTATTTTCATTACTTGCAAAAACGAGCATCTACTACATCTTCATAACTGTAAGGCTGTTCAATTAAACCTTTTGTTACAAACCAATCCCATACCGGTGCTAAATCTTCCTCACTTGGTACTACCCCGGCAGTAAAGCTAGGTGTTCTGTATTCTTCAGCAATAGCTGCTGGTACATTAGCTTTTTCCATTGCAAAAGTTTTCCAATTTTCCGGCTC
>JAFXJE010000193.1 GCA_017532485.1 Peptococcaceae bacterium
AGATGGGTTTAACTGATCGTATTGCATTATTAAAGTGGCGGTTAAATCATTTAATCGCTCAAGGTCATTGTTTTACTGATACAGTTGTTGTAGAATTAAGTCAAGATTTAGATATCCTCATTTGTTTGCAAACAAAGAGGATGGAGTAGTAGGAGTGGTTGGCATGATGCTGTTTTTGGCAGATTGGGCAGATAAAAAATGGGTAGCCAAGTTTTTGATGCTATGGGGATTAATTCAGCTAGGATTTGGGGCAAGCATTTATTATTTTGAAACAATAAAAGAAGCTGCTGTTTTTCTAGGCGTAGGTATTTTAATGCTGGCAATGGCATTGTTTAGCAAAAAATATACACAAAAACATATTCTTTATTTGTATGCTTTAACGATTGTTTTGAATGTTGTTGCTGTTGTTTTGCTGGGTTTAGGAACTGGTTTTTATGTGCAGCTGATTATGCTTTATTTCAGTTTGCCTTTATTATTGGCTGGAGAAAAAAAATCTATCATTTATTTGCAGTTTATCGGTATTTTATGTGCTGTTCTTTTATTAATTTTGGATTGGTACTTGTTGCCAATAGCTTCTTTGCCATCATTTTATGATAAATTGTTCTTTGCTATTAATGTTTTTAGTATGCTGTTTATGCTGATGTGGATTACTTATCGTTACGAAGAAACTCATTATGAAGTGGAAATAGAAGAAATCACAGAAGTTATAGAAGATGGCAACGAAAAAACAGCAGAGGAGAAGCCCGCTTATTTTGATTGGTTTGCCGGTGATGAAGTTGAAGAAGACAAAGTGGCAGAGCCAGAAGAAACTAAACAAGATAAGAAAGAACAAAAGGGTAAAAAAGATAAATTTAGCTTTGTGCCGAAGATGAAATGGTCAAATCAAGCCAAGCAGGAAAATATAATGGAGCAGCCAAAGGTAAGTGAAAAAGCAGCCGAGGCAGCAGTGCAAGTAGAAATTAAAGAGGAGCCAAAAGAAGTGCTCGCAGAGACAGCCGAAAATGCGGTGTCACAAACATCAGTGAAGACTGAGCCAGAAGTTAAAGAAAATATTGTTTTAGATAGCCTGACAGGTGTGATGAGCCGCGAGAGCATGATGCAAATGGTAGATGATATTGTAGCCAAAAAACGGCAGGAAGTTATAGTAGCTTTAGTTGATATTGATAATTTCAAAGGTATCAATGAAGTCTATGGTCAAGATGTAGGCAATGTGGTTTTGGAAAAACTGGCACGCTTGATGAAATGGCGTTTACCTGATTTCTACGTTTCGCGTTGGGAAGGTGATGCTTTTGTTCTGATGAACAGTACCTTAACACGCCATGAGGCCGAAGCACAAATTATGCGTTTCCATGAATTATTGAAAAAGGAAATTTTCCTGTATCAGCAATTTTCGATTAAAATTACAGTAACTATTGGTTTCACTTGGAGTAAAGAGCCTGATGAAATTGAAAAATTGGTTGAAGAGGCTAATCTTTTGATGATTTGGGGCAAAAAACAAGGTCGCAATCAAGTAGTGGTTAAGAGTATCCAGTTGGATTACACGACAGCTATTATGAATAAAAACAGACCGGATGCTGAAACTGGTATGTATCAGGAGAATGTGACAACTTAATATTGCCAATATTGCACGAGGATACTTCCCTATATTTAAAAGGGGGTATCCTTTTTTTGTTGGCAAAAACTGTAAGTAAATTGTAAATTTTTAACAACATAAAATATAGTATAGTAGATATTGTAAATAAATGGTAATAAGGGGCGTTGAAGTGTGAGCCAAAAAGAGCATATCATCTATACTATTGACCGTCTGCCATCAGAAAGAGAAGAAATGGTGCAGTATTATGTTCATCGAATGTTACAGCAGGCTATTTTGCGTCGTGCCAGTGATATCCATTTAGAGCCTAATGAAGATAATTTGACGATTAAATACAGAATAGATGGTTATTTAACGCTAGACAGTAAAATTGAGGCAGCATATAAACAGCAAGTTATTAATCGTCTTAAAATTATGGCAGAAATGGATATTACTGAGCACCGTCTACCACAAGACGGTCATTTGACCATTAATTTTCGACAGCAGGAATTGGATATCAGAGCATCAGTATTACCCACTTTTTATGGTGAAAAAATAGTGTTAAGACTTTTGAAAAAAGAAGAGAATTATAACAAATTGGAGGATTTGGGTTTTGCACCTGTCAATTTAGCTAAGGTAGAAGGATTATTAGGCTTACCCTATGGGATGATTTTGGTGACAGGACCGACAGGATGTGGGAAGACAACAACACTGTATAGTATGTTAAAACGCTTAACTAATCAAGGTAAAAATATAATTACTTTGGAAGACCCTGTAGAATATCAAATAGAAGAAGTGAATCAAGTACAAATCAATGAAAAAATAGGTTTGACCTTTGCCTCGGGACTGCGCAGTATTTTACGCCAAGATCCGGATATCATTATGGTGGGAGAAATACGCGACAAAGAGTCAGCAGAAATAGCTATTCGTTTAGCCTATACAGGTCATCTAGTCTTGGCCTCACTTCATACTAATGACGCATTTAGTGCTATTTTTCGTCTCTTAGATATGGGAGTAGCTCCTTATTTATTGGCAAGCTGTTTAAACGGAGTTATTGCTCAACGCTTAGTTCGCCAATGTCGAGGCAAAAATTTTCAGGGGCGTTTGGCTATTCAAGAAGTTCTTGTTTGTGATGAATATATTCAACAAAGTATTTTGCATTATGAACAGTTAAATCAAGTAAAAAAACAATATCTCCAATCTGGTTTTAGGAGTATGGCAGTTGATGGCAGAGAAAAGGTGGAACAAGGTTTAACTACTTGGCAGGAGATAGTCTTAACCTTGGGGGGATTGGCATGAAGAAGTCGTTAAGTAATCAGCAGATAGCGTATATCAGCCGTCAATTAGCTTTTGCTTTAAACAGTGGGATATCATTAAAGGCAGCACTGGTATTTTTGGCAGGTGAATGTAGGGAAAAGAAAGTTGCTTTATTTTTACAGCAGTTGGGAGAAAAAATTTCTGCTGGTCAATCACCTGGCGCAAGTATTTTAGCCATGAATTTTCGCTTGTCACCATTATTTGTGGAATTTGTTTTGTTAGGTGAGCAGCAAGGTAATATGGCGCTAGTCATGGAACAAGCCGCAGAACATTTTGAAAAACAAAATAAATTACGCAATATGTTATGGACAGCCTTGCTTTATCCAGTGCTAGTATTGAGTTTTCTGCTTTTAGCGATAATATCAATGCTTCTTTTTGTCCTGCCGTCAATTATGCAAACTTACCATAATCTGCAGGCAGAAATACCAGTGCTTACAGCTAAGCTGCTTTTTTTCAGTCAATGGCTGCAGCAAGCATGGCCGAAAGTAATGTTAGGGGGATTTTTGCTGTTAGGAATTTTGGTATGGCAATATCCACGCTGGAGATATTTTACGGACAAAATTCCTTTTTTCGGTCAACTTTATCGTCAGTATTTTTATATTCAATTTGCCCAAGCTTTAGGTTTAATGCTGAATAATGGGATGCTTTTGAAACAAAGTTTAAATGCTTTACAAATTATTTTTGCGCAGCAAATTTATTTACCACAATTGGTAAAGCTTTATCTAACTGTGGATGGTGGTGATACTTTTGCTGCCGGCATAGCACATTGTCAATTTATTCCTAAGCTGGCTAAACAAATGTTAAGTGTGGCAGCTGAAAGTGGACAATTAGGTATATGTTTACTGCGACAACAGGAACATTATCAGCAAGATTTAGAAGAAAAACTTTTGCGCATGGTTAAAATGTTGGAGCCTATGCTCATTATGTTTTTAGGCTTATTTATTTTGTTGATGGCAGGCAGCTTGTTTTTACCGTTAATTCAATCTTATCAGTATTTATTATGAAAAAATTAAGGAAGTGCTTAGGAAGGAAAATGGGATGAAAAGCAGACAAGGTTTTACCTTATTTGAAATGTTGGTAGTTTTAATTATTTTAGGTTTTTTGCTTTTATTAACTGTGCCCAATCTTATGGAAGTCTATCGGCAAAAAGAATTGCAAAATAGTGCTGTTTTGCTGCACAATGATTTGCGTTGGGCACAAGCTAGAGCTGGAAGCCAGCAAGAAAACATTCAAGTGAAATTTCAAAAACAGGGCTACCAAATTATTAATTTAGATGTGCCAAAGTCAGAAATACGCAATGTTACCTTACCGAAGCAGATAAAAATTAAACAAGGCAGCAGTATCTTTTTTGCCGAAACATATGCACCTACAGGAAACGGTCATATAGTTATTGGTGATGAAAGGAGAAACTATTATGTCTATTATTACAAAACAGGGCGTATCCGCTTGGCGCAAGAAGCCAACAGCTGAACAAGGTTTTACTTTGATTGAAGTAATCGTAGTATTGGCAATATTTTCTCTATTATTGGACTGTTTAACTCAAGGAGCAGTGATAGCAGTGCAAAGTCAGGCGAATAGCTTGGAAAAGCAGCAAGTGATTTATTTGGTTCAGCAGATTTATACTCGGCAGGAGATAGAAAATACCGAAGATTTGACATATAGCATAGTAGAAAGAGATTATAGTGAGAAATTAGTGGAGAAAATCGTGCAAATAGAAAATAATAAAGGCAAACACTGGACTTTTTATTATCTACAGGAGAAGATGTATGAATAAACGAGGCATGACTTTAATGGAAGTGTTAGTTGTTTTACTCATTCTCGGTACGGTTTATAATCTTATCTTTACAGTGTACTTTTCCTTACAAAAACAATATAATATGATTATTGAGCAAAATGAAGTTAAGGAAAATTTAGCCTTGGCATTAGAACAAATAAAGGCAGATGTTATCAATAGTCAAGGTGTGGTGCGTTGTCGCAGTGATAAATTGGAGCTGGCAGAGGGCATAATTTATCAGCTCAAAGATGACCCGCAAAGGGGACAACATCTCTACACTTCTCTGACAGGCTATGTGCTTTACCGACAAGAAAACGGCAAAGCAAATCAACCAATAGCTAATTTTTTGCAAAGTATGCAGGTATGTTATTTTGATGCTGGTGGCAAAGAGTGCGCACTAAGTAGTCAAGTGGCATCAGTTGAGATTAAGTTGACAGCTAAGGTAGGTAAGAAGAAAATAGTCAGAAAGTCTGCACTGGCTTTGGGAACAGGAGGAAAGCTTTATGGATAAAGAATTGTTGTGGGATATTTTGACCAAAGCATTAAGTCATGGTGGAGATTTTGCCGAGGTGTTTTTTGAACGCAGGGAAAGTACAGCAATTGCTTATGAAAATCAAAAAGTAGAAAAAATTAATACTGGCACAGATATAGGCATTGGTATTCGCGTTATTGCAGGAGAGGCTACTGCGTATTTGCACAGTAATGATTTGCAGAAGAAAAATCTTTTAGCGATGGCTGATTTAGCGGGGCAAATTGCAGAAAAAAAACAATTGAAGGATTGCGCTGCGTTTAATTTAGAAAAAAACATGAAAGCAAACCAAATAATTTTGCCACCGGAAAAAGTTGATTTTGAACAAAAAATACAACTTTTACGTGCAGCTGATTATGCGGCAAGAAATATTGATAAATGTATCCAACAAACTACTTTGAGTTATGGTGATATTCGCCAGCAAGTTATTATAGCGAACAGCTTAGGCAAGCTAGTGGAGGATACTAGAACCAGAGTGCGTTTAAGCTGTAATAGTATAGCAGTGCGTGAGGGACAGCGTCAGACAGGCTTTGCATCTGCTGGTGGCACTTGTGGTTTTGAACTGTTTGAGGAAAGAAGCTCGGAAAGTATCGGTGCAGAAGCATCGCAAAGGGCGCTGACTTTGCTGTCGGCTATTCCTTGTCCAACTGGTCAGATGCCTGTAGTTATGGCTAGTGAAGCAGGCGGGACTATGGTGCATGAAGCCTGTGGTCATGGCTTAGAAGGGGATCTAGTTCGTAAAGGTTTGTCTGCTTATGCAGGTCGTTTGGGTGAACAAGTAGCTTCACCAAAGATTACAGTTGTAGATGATGCTACAATTACTGGTAAATATGGCTCTTACTATTATGATGATGAAGGGCATCTTGGTCAAAAGAATGTTTTAATCAAAGATGGTATTTTGTTAAAATATATGGCTGATGCACAGACAGCAGAGCAGATGGGCTGGGAAGCCACTGGTAATGGACGAAGAGAGTCTTATCGAGATAAACCGGTAACAAGAATGTCTAATACTTATATAGCACCCGGAACAGACAGCGTGGAAGACATTATTGCTTCTACAGAATTTGGTCTGTATGTGAAGAAAATGGGTGGCGGTCAAGTAAATACTTTAAATGGCGATTATGTTTTTGATGTAGCTGAAGGCTATTTGATTGAAAACGGCAAAATAACTACTCCAGTACAAGGGGCTACTTTGGCAGGCAATGGACCACAAAGTTTGATGAATGTAGAAATGATTGGCAATGATTTAGGTTATGCTATCGGGACTTGTGGAAAATCTGGTCAAAGTGCGCCAGTAGCTGATGCTCAGCCGACTATGAAAATTAATGGTTTAACAGTAGGTGGAACGGGGAAACCTTATGAACCGAAGAAAAAGTGAAAAAGGTAGTATTTTGCCAGCGACCATTATGTTGTTGACTATAATGTTGCTAAGCTTACAGACAGTATTGACAGTAACAGCACAGCATAATATACGGTCAACAGATTTAATCAGGCAGGAGCAAAGTAGGTATTTGGCAGCTAGTGGCTGGAATATGGTTATTGAGCAGCTGCAAGAAGTGACCATTACACCTGAGCAGGCAATATCGCTGAAAGTAGCAGATGTAGGGGAAATTAACAGCAGTTGGGTTTTTCGAGGTGAGCAAGTGGTGATTACAGCGATAGGCAAAGCCGGCAACAGCAAATGCACTTATCAGGGGATAGTACAACGGAAACCTATTTATCCACCTAAAGCAGAGGAAGAAGATGTGGAAAATAGCGAGGAAAGTTCTTTGCCGGAACCTATAGGTTATCATTTAACTTTGCGGGAACGGAATATTGATTGAGAAAATAGAGTGAAGGAGGCTTTGGGGTATTATGGCACAAAATTTTATGGATTTTGCCAAAACAGGTATTTATAAAGCCAAGAAAATGGGGGCTGACCATGCAGAATTGTTTGTGCTGAAAAGCAAAAATTTAGATGTTCAGCTTAAAGAAGAAAAAATAGATGAAATGCATCAATCAGAAAGTCAAGGTATAGGTATTCGCGTTATTAAAGGGAAAAGACAGGGTTTTTCCTTTTCATCGGATTTCTCCGTTACAGCTTTAGATAAAATGGTGCATCAAGCAATAGTCAACAGTAGTTATAGCGATGTTGAAGAGGCCTTAGATTTTGCACAGGTAGCAATCGGTTATCCTAAGTTAGAGCTTTTTGATAAACAACGCAAAGAGTTAAAATTGGAGGATAAATTAATTCTAGCAAAAGCAACAGCTGATTATGCTAAGCAATATGATTCGCGAGTAACTAAAATTGAACGGTCTGGTTACGAAGAAGGTGAAGGCGAAGTTTGGTTAGCCAATAGTTATGGTGTACTGCTCCATGAAAAGAGTAGTTATAGTGGTTTATATTGCTTGGCTTTGGGTCAAAAAAATGAAGAACAACAAAGTGGCTACGGTATGGATGCTCAAATTTGGACAGCACAATTATCTCCAAAATTAGCAGGTGAACAAGCTGCTAAAAGAGCTGTAAGTTTATTGGGAGCAGAACAAATGCCGAGCCAAACGGCTGATTTAATTTTAGAACCGTATATCGCAGCTCAAATTATGGGGATTATCAGTCAATGTTTTTCAGCAGGAGCTGTGCAAAAAGGAAAATCCTTTTTGGCTGGACAATTGGAACAACAAGTGGCTTCCAGTCATGTCAATTTGATTGATGATGGTACACTGGCAGGACGATTGGGTTCCTCTGCTTTTGATGGTGAAGGCACAGCTACCCAGAGAACAGTTTTGATTGAACAAGGGGTTTTAAAGCATTATTTATATGATACGCTTACTGCCAATAAAGATAAGACAAGTTCAACAGGGAATGGGGTTAGAAATTCCTATCAAGGTACACCATATGTAGGTACAACCAACTATTACTTAGAAAATGGCCAACTTACGGTAGAAGAATTGTTCAAGTCCGTGGCAAATGGTCTATATGTTACCGAGATTTTAGGTGCACATACGGCTAATCCTATTTCAGGTGATTTTTCTTTTGGGGCATCAGGAATTTGGATTGAAAATGGCCAATTGACTAAGCCAGTAAGAGGTATGACCATTGCCGGCAACTTCCAACAACTGCTGCAAAAAATTGATGGTGCAGCCAATGACTTGACTTTTTTTGGCAGTAAAGGAGCCCCTACTATAAAAATTAGTCAAATTGCCATTAGTGGAAAATAAAATCTGTTCTTTATGCACCTCTTGTGCTAAAATACTAGAATGAGGTGATTAAAGATGAAGGTACTGATTTTAAACGGACCAAACCTGAATTTGCTGGGGACAAGAAAGCCTGAAATTTATGGAAAAACTACTTTGGCAGATATCGAAGAAAATTTGCGAAAGTTTGCTGCAGAAAATAACTTGGAATTAGACTTTCTGCAATCTAACCATGAAGGTGCATTGGTTGATGCTATCCAGCAGGCGAAGGGTAATTATGATTATCTCGTGATTAATGCAGCTGCATATACACATACAAGTGTAGCTATTCGTGATGCTGTCGAAGCAGTGGAAATTCCTGCGATAGAAGTTCATTTGAGCAACATTCATGCCAGAGAAGAATTTCGACATCATTCATATTTGGCACCTGTTTGTGTGGGGCAAATTTGTGGCTTTGGGCAATACAGCTATTTAATGGCATTGCAATATATTGTAGGAAAGAGGAATGAAAATGCATAACAGAAGATTAGCTTTGCAACGGAAATTGAAAGAAATGGATTTAGATGCATTTCTGGTTACCTCTAAGGAAAACCGTCAGTATTTAACAGGTTTTACTGGCAGCTACGGTTGGGTTTTATTGACTCAAAATGATGTAGTTTTATTTACTGACTTCCGTTATGTTGAACAGGCAAAAATGCAGGCTAAAGGATGTAAACTTGTACAGTTTAGTCAATTTGCGCCATCCGTAACTTTACGGCAATATATGGAACAATTTGATTTGTATACTTTGGGGATTGAAAGTGACCGCTCCACAGTAGAAGAATATGAATTGCTGGGTAATCAAATTCGCAAAAAAGCAATTACTCCAATTAAGGGGTTTGTGGAACAAATCAGACAAGTAAAAACTGAAGAGGAAATTGCTTGTATGACAGAGGCTCAGCGCATTACTGATTTAGCATTTGACCATGTTCTGAAATTCATCAAGCCGGGTGTAACAGAATTGGATATTGCTATCGAGCTTGAATTTTTCATGCGTCGCAATGGTGCAGAAAAACTTAGTTTTGACACTATCGTAGCTTCTGGTAAACGTTCATCATTACCACATGGTGCACCAACTGAGAAAAAAATCGAAGTCGGCGATTTTGTTACTATGGATTATGGCTGTATGTATAAAGGATATTGTTCTGATATGACAAGAACAATTGTTGTCGGAAAAGTTGACGAAAAGCAAGAAACAGTTTATAATTTAGTAAGAAAAGCACAAGAAGAAGCATTAGCTGGGATTAAAGCAGGAGTTATCGGGAAAGATATTCATGCTTTAGCTCATAATGTATTTAATGAAGCAGGCTATGGACAATATTTTGGTCATGGTTTAGGTCATAGTGTTGGATTAGAAATCCATGAAGAACCTCGTTTCTCACCAAGAGCCGAAGAAACCATTTTAGAAAATATGGTCATTACTGTGGAACCAGGTCTTTACTTGCCTGATTGGGGCGGTGTAAGAATAGAAGATCTTGTGGTTGTAAAAGAGGATGGCTATATCAATTTAACCCATTCGCCAAAAGAATTAATCATTTTATAGGAGGAGTTTTGTATGATCGATACAAGCGATTTCAAAACAGGTTTAACAATTGAATTAGAAGGGGATCCATGCAAAATCATTGATTTCCAACACGTAAAACCAGGTAAAGGTGCTGCGTTCGTAAGAACAAAAATCAAAAACTTAAAAACAGGTGCTTCCATTGAACGTACTTTCCGTCCAGGTGAAAAATTCCAAGATGCTATCATGGAACGTAGACAAATGCAATATTTGTATTTCGATGGCGAAAGCTATGTATTCATGGATAACAATACATTTGAACAAGAAATGTTAACTGAAACTCAAATGGGTGGCGGCGAAAAATTCTTAAAAGAAAACATGGACTGTGTTGTTACTAGCTTCAAAGGCGAAGTAATGGAAGTTGAATTGCCTAATACTGTTGAATTGCGTGTAGTAGAAACAGAACCAACTATCAAAGGTGGTACAGTAACAGGTGGCAGCAAACCAGCAGTATTAGAAACAGGTGCTGTAGTTAACGTACCTATGTTTATCGAAACTGATGAAGTTCTGCGTATTGATACTAGAACAGGTTCTTATATTGAACGTGCTTAATTGCATGAGATAATTTTGTCAGATTAAGTTAGACTTAAATAAAAGGGGGTTTTTCCAATGGATATGTATGAAAAACTGGCTTATATGAAAGGTTTAATTGATGGTGCAGATTTAGCTGCAACACAAGAAGGCAAGGTAATCAGTCATTTAATCGAAGTATTAGAAGAAGTTGTTGATGCTATCGACGATTTGTATGATGCACATGATGAATTAGCTGAATTTGTTGAAGCTATGGATGAAGATCTTGAAGAAATTGAAGATCTTTTAGAAGACGCAAATTTCTGCGATTGTGATAATGATTGTGACGATTGCGAATGTGATTGTGACTTTGATGATGATGAATGTGAATTTGACGACGAATGTGACTGTGAAGAAGGCTGTCATTGTGGTTGTGAAGATGATGCAGACATTATCGAAGCTGAATGCCCAAATTGTGGTGAAGTAGTATGCTTCTATGACGATATGTTGGGTGATGCAGATGCAGTGGAAATCCTCTGCCCAAATTGTGACGCAGTAGTTTACACTTTTGAAAGTGAACTGCGCGAAGATGAAGAAGCAGAAGACGAAGAATAATAAATATTATTAGTCATAAAAAATCCTGTGTAGTTAACTGCACAGGATTTTTTGCTGTTACAAAAAAATCTCCCCTTATACCTTATAGGTATAAGGGGAGATGCTCGCCGTCTTTTTGGTCGAGTAGAGGGGATAAATTAGCGATTTAAGATTAATTTAGTCAATTCAACAGGGTCAACATTTTGACCATCTTTGAATACACGCATATTACCAGAAGCAATTTCGTCGATTAAGATTACTTCGTCATTGTTGTAACCAAATTCAAATTTGATATCCCATAAATCTAAACCAATAGATTTCAAATCATCAGCAACGATTTTGGTGATTTTTAAAGTTTGTTCTTTCATGCTTTCGAACATAGCAGGAGTCATGATACCTAATGCAGCTAAACCTTCACCAGTAACTAATGGGTCGCCTAAAGCATCATTTTTGAAAGTACATTCAACATAGCCACCTTCTAAAACAGTACCATTTTCAATGTATTCTCCATATCTGCGAACAAAACTACCTGTAGCAACTAAACGGCAAATTACTTCTAAACCATGACCAAATACGGTAGCAGGCAGAACTTCCATAGTAGCATTTTCAATATCAGCACCAACATAGTGAGTTTTAATGCCAGCTTCTTTCAATAATTCAAAATAATGAATAGAAGTTTCTAAGTTTGCTTTACCAATACCTTCGATGGTTAAACCAACAGCATTTTCACCTGGGTCAAATACGCCGTCTTTGCCTGTGCAGTCATCTTTGAATTTCAACATTACATTGCCGTTGTCTAAACGAAAAACATCTTTTGTTTTGCCTTCATAAATTTTTTCCATGATAAAGACCCCTTTGAGATAGAATACATTTTACGTTTAATATTTTAGCATAAGATAGGGTATGATGAAAATATAAATTTGAAAAAATTTTTCTTATAAGCAAAAAAAATATATTTACTATCTTGTCAACTAAGCAGAATAAAGAGTATAATTTATGTATCTTAAAGTGAAATAGGGGGAACCACAATGGATTCTAACAAAAGACCAGAAACAATGGAACGCATTACCACACCTGAATTAGCAGAAAAATTTATTGCCGAACAGGTAGCTGCAGTGCGTGAACAAGTAGGCGATAAAAAAGTATTACTGGCATTATCCGGTGGTGTAGACAGCTCTGTTGTAGCAGCATTGTTGATTAAAGCTATCGGCAAACAATTGGTTTGCGTGCATGTAAATCATGGCTTAATGCGTAAAGGTGAAAGTGAAGAAGTAGTAGAAGTATTCCGCAATCAATTAGACGCTAACCTCGTTTATATTGATGCTACTGACCGTTTCTTAGATAAGTTGGTAGACGTGTCTGACCCTGAAACAAAACGTAAAATTATCGGTGGCGAATTTGTTCGCGTATTCGAAGAAGAAGCTCGTAAATTAGAAGGCATCTCTTTCTTAGGACAAGGTACAATCTATCCTGATATTTTGGAAAGTGACGGCGTAAAAGCTCACCACAATGTAGGTGGTTTACCTGAAGATATGCAATTTGAAGGTTTAGTAGAACCAGTTAAATTGTTATACAAAGACGAAGTTCGTGTAGTAGGTAGAGCATTAGGCTTACCAAAAACAATGGTTGACCGTCAACCATTCCCAGGTCCTGGCTTAGGCGTACGCTGCACAGGTGCTATCACTCGTGACCGTTTACACGCATTGCGTGAATCTGATGCT
>JAFXJE010000194.1 GCA_017532485.1 Peptococcaceae bacterium
ATTTGGGGTGACCGTAGTCAAGTGGAAATCCCATGGGAAACGGTGCATAAGATAGGGCAAGAAGTAGTTATTGTCAACTTAGGACAAAGCTCGGCGAAAATTAAACGGAACTTTTTATCATAAAGAAGAATTTTTGTTGCAGGATAACTTATAGTTGTATTATAATATATGAATAAATTATCATAGGGGGCACTATCGTGAACGAGAGTAATGCATCAAACTTTATTCAAAACATTATTACCAAAGATATCGCCGATGGCGCAAAAGATATACACACTAGATTTCCACCAGAGCCAAACGGCTATTTGCATGTTGGTCATGCAAAATCTATCTGCTTAAATTTTGGCTTGGCTAAAAATAACCAAGGGCGCTGCAATCTGCGTTTTGACGACACCAATCCTGTTAAAGAAGATACCGAATATGTTGATTCTATCCAAGAAGATGTAAAATGGCTTGGTTTTGAGTGGGATGGAGAAGTTCATTATGCTTCTGACTATTTCCAAACTTTTTATGACTGTGCCGTATATTTAATTGAACAAGGTTTAGCCTTTGTTTGTGATTTATCCGCAGAAGAAATGCGTGAATATCGTGGTACTTTAACCGAACCTGGTAAAAACAGTCCATATCGTGACCGCAGTGTAGAAGAAAACTTAGACTTATTCTTACGCATGAAAAATGGTGAATTTGAAGACGGCAGTCATGTTTTGCGTGCCAAAATTGATATGGCTTCGCCAAACTTAAATATGCGTGACCCTGTAATTTATCGTATTGCGAAAGCAACTCACCATCGTACAGGTGATGCGTGGTGCATTTATCCAATGTATGACTTTGCACATCCATTGTCTGATGCTATTGAAGGGATTAGTCATTCTGTATGTACTTTGGAATTTGAAGACCACCGACCATTATATGACTGGTTTATCGACCATTTGATGGATTTTGCTAAATTCCCATCCAGACCGCATCAATATGAATTTACGCGTTTGGAATTGAGCAATACTATCACCAGTAAGCGTAAATTAAAACGTTTAGTAGATGAGGGCGTTGTTGATGGTTGGGATGACCCAAGAATGCCTACCATTTCCGGCTTACGCCGTCGTGGTTTTACTCCAGCAGCTATTCGTAATTTCTGTGAAGAAATTGGGGTATCTAAAAGTAACAGCCATGTAGAATATGCTATGTTGGAGCATTGTCTGCGTGATGACTTAAATATGAATGCACGTCGTGCAATGGTAGTTTTAGACCCGTTGAAAATTACCATTACCAACTATCCTGAAGGTCAAGTTGAATATTTAGATGCGGAAATCAATCCAAATCAACCTGAACTGGGTACTTATAAAATTCCATTCAGCAGAGAAATCTACATTGAACGTGAAGATTTCCGTGAAGAAGCTAATAAAAAATTCTTCCGCTTGAAACCTGGCAAAGAAGTACGCTTAAAATATGCTTATATCATTCAATGTGACGAAGTTATCAAGGATGAAGAAGGCAATGTTATCGAATTAAAATGCAGTTATGACCCAAGCACTAAGAGTGGGGAAGATAACTCCGGCAAAAAAGTAAAAGGTACTTTACACTGGGTAGATGCTAATAACTGCTTAGATGTACAAGTTCGTTTGTTAGATTTCTTGTTATTGCCAGAACAAGGTGATGGCGACTTCATGGAATACTTAAATCCAGAGTCGATGGTAGTGCTGGATAATTGTAAAGCGGAACCTGTTTTAGCAGAGGCTCAAGCAGGTGACAAATTCCAATTCTTACGGACAGGTTATTTCTGTGTAGACAGCAAATATTCGACACCTGGTAAACCTGTATTCAATAGAGCAGCATCTTTGAAAGACAGCTATAAACCGGAATAAATAGTCATGGTAAGCCAAATGAGGTAAAGAAATTCCTAAATATAGGAATTTCTTGCCTCATTTTTTTGTTTTTTGAGCAGATATTGTGTCGAAATGGGCATTTATTTCATGGATTTTTTATTTAGCATTTTTCGTCAAATTCGAGTATAATAAAACCATAAAATCTATATCTAGTCTATGAGTTGAAAAATATGCTTAATTTATACCAATTTCTAGGAGGTTATGTTAATTATGTTAAACCTTTTACAAAAAAGAAGAAGTATTCGTCGCTATGCTGATAAAATGCTGAAAAAAGAAGATTTAACGGCTATTCTGCAGGCTGGTCTTTTGGCACCAACATCTTGCAATAAACAGTCTTGGGAATTTATTTTAGTTGAAGACAAAGAAACTTTAGCTGCCTTTGGTAATTGCCGCGAGCCTAAGCAGGCATTTTTACCACAAGCTGCAGCTGCTATTGTTGTTCTAGGCGATACTGCTAAAAGTGATGCTTGGGTAGAGGATGCCAGTATTGCCCTTGCCTTTATGCAGCTGCAGGCGGAGAGTTTAGGTATAGGTTCTTGTTGGGTACAAATTCGTAATCGTCAGTCTAATCAAAATATGTCTGCCAATGCTTATGTTTCTGAACTTTTATCAATACCATCACCATATGAAGTTTTGGCAATTTTATCTTTAGGTTATCCTGCCGAAGAAAGACCTGCATATTCATTGGACGAGCTGAAGTACGATAAAGTACATCAAGAAGCTTTTGGTAAAAAAATGTTTTAAGGTAAAAAATTAAAGGAGAGATCGAGATGGGTTTAACTGATCGTATTGCATTATTAAAGTGGCGGTTAAATCATTTAATCGCTCAAGGTCATTGTTTTACTGATACAGTTGTTGTAGAATTAAGTCAAGATTTAGATGTTCTCATTTGTTTGCAGACAAAACAACAAACAAAGTGAATGGAGTAGTAGGAGTGGTTGGCATGATGCTGTTTTTGGCAGATTGGGCAGATAAAAAATGGTTGACCAAGTTTTTTCTGGTTTGGGGATTAATTCAGCTAGGATTTGGGGCAAGCATTTATTATTTTGAAACAATAAAAGAAGCTGCTGTTTTTCTAGGCGTAGGTA
>JAFXJE010000195.1 GCA_017532485.1 Peptococcaceae bacterium
GAAAGTACCAAACCTAACGCTGCCCCAAAACTCGCCCCTGCTGATACCCCTAAAATAAAAGGACTTACTAAAGGGTTTTGGAACATACCTTGGAAAGCAGCACCGGAAGCAGAAAGACCAGCCCCCACTAGAGCAGCCATAACTGCTCTAGGGAAGCGGACAAAAATAACTGCTTTTGCTGCGGATTCGCTCCAAGTAGGAGTAAAATTTGTCCCCAAAAAGTAATTAGAAAGAATTTGAACTACATCTTTAGCTGTAACATCATATCTTCCTAAAAACAGCGACACGACGAAAATTATAAAAGGCAGAGCTACTATAATCGCCCATTTCAGCTTAGATTGTTTTGCCTCTTGGTAGTGCTCCTTTTTTTCTAAATTTTCTGTCATAATTTATACCTCTTATTCAACCCAACCATCCATAACCATACGCGCCTGTTCATCGGTTAGGTCATATTCATAAAATTCTTTGTAGTAATATTTAATTTCTTCTACCATATCAATATCACTAAACAATTCTGGATGCATAAAGCTTGCCATCCACATTACCAACAATGTAGTGGTAGTACCTTTATCCAAGAAAAATACACCAGAAGGAATACGATGCAATTCCTGATTTTGTACAGCTTTTAGAGAAGACCATTTGCTGTTGGCTCTATACATACTCGCCATAACTAATTCAGGAGAGTCACCATGGTTGTCTACCAAAATAATATCTGGGTCCCAAGTATAAATTTGTTCTGCAGTTACTTCCGGGAAGTTGCTGTTTTCTTTAGGACCCAACAAATTGCCACCTGCTAAATGAACTTCATACCAACGATTTTTCAAAGCATAAGAGGTTCTGATTTCTTCCCCCCAAGTGTTGCCCCAATAAACAGTAGGTCTTTGTTCATCTGTCAAATCTTTTGTCCGTTCATAAACCATGCGTAGTTTTTCATCACAATAAGCTGCCCAAGTTTCATATTCACTGTGAGCCTCTTCACTGTCAATAATATCTGCCAAAATACGCACAGGGTTGGTCAATAAAGCAATAAACTCATCAATAGTCTGAGTTTGTGCCTGTTCTAAAGTATCAATCAAACCTGTATTCTTACTTACTACGGCAGCTGCCATATCTACAGTATCAAATTTATCCAGCTCCAATTCATTGTCATAGTATAAAACTAAATCAATATCTTGTGCCAAATAGTCTTCAATATTTACGGTAGAGCTTGGATTAGCTGCTAAACCTTGCATTTCAATTAATTTTGGATTAGTCAAATTAGCTAAAGGATAACTGTCTGTATGACCACTTTTAACCATGACAATCTGATCAGCACATCCCAACATGAAAGCCATCTCATAAGTTGGACCAGCAATAGCCGCAATCTTATCAATTTCATTTGGTACTGCTACCGTTCTGCCTAATAAATCTACTACTTCATGAGTATCTCCAGTAGTATCATTGCCACTGATTTTACCTGCGGAACAGCCTGCCGTTGTGCAAAGCATAGAGCCTAATAAAAGACTTGCAACTAATTTTTTATTCATATTTCTTTTAACAACTCCATTTGTCTAAAAATAATTATTATTTGTCTTATTTAGTTACAAAGTTAATTTCTGTTAAACCGTAAGTTACCCATTTTTGACCTGTACCGTTAATAAATACGGATAAGCCCATATCTACATCTTTGATAGCTTTATTATTTACCATTCCGTCATACATACAGAAAAACTCTGCATTACCGAAGTAATTGCTTTCATCTGGATATAAAGCGTATTCCACGTTTTTGCCAGGAGCACCCATACCAGGAGTACCGTAGAATTCTACTTCTGTGATTTCACCTGTAATTGGCATACCTAAAGCAGCTAATTTAGCTAACATAGTTTCATAGTTAATACCTAAGAAACGACCTTTATAAGTTGCTTCGCCACCTTTATATTTGAAGGAACCGTCATACATTCCAGTAGTTACTTTAGCATCACCAACAGTTGTTTTCTTCATAAAGTCAGATAAGTTTAATTGACCGATTTCTTCACCATTAACTTTAATTGGCACAGCAAAATCTGCAGATTTAGTCAACATATACACATTTGCTAAACCGTTGATTACATTACCTTCTGGTAATACCATTGCATAAGATGGAGTTTCACCGTTCATAATTTGAGTGAAGTTTTCCCCGTCTTCAGACATTAATACTGCTACATGAGCATTTTCTAAATCTGTGTAATAACGTACAAAACCATCAGTAGTTTCGCCAAAGAAAGCTACTACACTTGCTAAATCATAAGCACATAAATTTTTCAAAGTTGTTGCGTAATATTTAACGCCATCCATTTCTACTACGCTGAACTTATCTTTGATTTGGTCAAAGTTAACATTACCATCAGTAACATCAGCACCATCTACATACAACATCAGCGCATTAGTGTCTTTGCTGACTTGACCTGCATAGTCCGGAGCTTTTTCCCCGCCGCCGCAAGCTGCTAAAGTCAGCATCATTGCCATTGTCAAAATCATTGCCAGAATTTTTTTCATTTTTACATCCTCTTCTTTCTATTTATAAATTTTTTAATATTGACTATTAAAATCAATATTTTTTCTCCATAAAAAATCGCTGCCTTTGAAAAAAGACAGCGATAAAAAACAAATACATGTCAACAGTATTGTCAGCTAATATTTTCACGGCTCTTTTCAAATGCGGAAGGCAAGGAAATTTCTCTCCTTACCCACTGGCTGTTCATCATAGCTAATAGCCTTAGACAAAACAGCTCGAGTCATCGAATATGTAATTTTTTTCACTTGTATTTTATCATAAGATTTCACAACATACAATCAAATTACGGCCAATTTTTCCAAGCTAATTATTTTATAACTTCTATAAGGTTTCTTTCCTCTACCCTATTTTAATTTTAGCAATATTTTTGTATAATTATTTAGTACATTTTTTGACATTATTTGACGAAATCAGGTGTATTTGATGAATTCTGACAGTAAATTATGGACTCCACAATTTATTATTGCTGTTCTTATTCAATTTGGAGCCAACTTTGGCTTTTTCCTGCTTTATTCCACTATTGGCATTTATGCAACTAGTATGACTTCGGTAGAATTATATATTGGGATTGTGACAGGTGTTTTTACCTTCGCCTCCCTATTTACGAGATTTTTTTCCGGCAAGATGATTAAACAGTTTTCCTGCAAACCAATTATTCTTTTTGGGCTTGCGATTAATGTTTTGTCTTTTGTGGCTTACTTTTTCCGCCACTCTCTGCCGTTGCTGATTGCTGTTCGGATGCTTAACGGTCTGGGACATGGCTTTACAACAGCTGCTTTAGCTACCTTTATCAGCACTATGCTGCCTCCTGCTCGTCTCTTAGAAGGCTTGGGTTACAGCATGATGATGATTACTCTCTGTGCAGCTATCGGCCCTACTGTTGGTC
>JAFXJE010000196.1 GCA_017532485.1 Peptococcaceae bacterium
AATTTTCAAAAGATAAGCTATGATAATAGCAAATGAATAAATAAATCTTCAGGGCAGGGTGCAATTCCCTACCGGCGGTATAGTCCGCGAGCCTTAGGGCTGAATCGGTGCAACTCCGATACCGACAGTAAAGTCTGGATGAAAGAAGATAGACAAGTAGTTTGCTATTAGTGCCTTTGAAGATTATTCAAAGGCATTTTTTATGCCTTTGTTAAAACAGAGGAGGTAAGACAATGGGTAAGAAAAAATTATCTGTACGAACATTAACTAAAATCGCATTATTATCGGCAGTAGCAGGGGTTTTGATGCTTTTCGAAATTCCACTTTGGTTTGCCCCCAATTTTTATCAACTGGATTTAAGTGAATTGGCTGTGATGATTGGTGCTTTATCCATGGGGCCTGTTGCAGCTATGTTTATTGAATTAATCAAAATTTTACTTAACTTTGTTCTCAATGGCACCATTACTGGTGGTGTAGGTGAAGCGGCTAACTTTATTATTGGCTGTTCCTTTGTTTTACCGGCGGCGTGGCTTTACCAAAAAAAGAAAGACAAAAAAGCTATGCTCTTAGGCTTTGGGGCAGGGATTATCTGTTTAATCTTAGTTGGTGCGCTTGCTAATTATTTTGTTTTATTACCAGTTTATGCAGCAGTATTTGGTCAGCCTTTGGAATTTTTTGTAGCTATGGGACAAGCACTTAATCCATTGATTGTCGATTTACCGACCTTTACTCTTTATGCTGTAGTGCCATTCAATTTATTGAAAGGTTTGGTTGTTTCATTACTTACCTTTTTAATTTATCCAAAATTGAAATCAGCTGTTGAAAATTAATGAAAAGCAGAGCTGTTGGTGTATTGCACCAATAGCTCTGCTTTTTTGTGGAGAATAGATAAGGATTGGAAAAGAAAATTCGTATAACAACTTTTAGTTGTGACAAAAAAGAGAAAAGCTTGCTATAAAGTTGATTGATTTTTACGATAAACTAATATATGATAACAACGATGGATGTAATAAACTAAATTTATAAAAAAGAAAGGATGACTTATTCATGTTAAGAAGTAAAGGCTTATCTGACAAAGTGTTGGTTTTAGGTCTTGACGGTATGGACCCACGCTTCTCCAAAGCTATGGTAGATGAAGGGAAAATGCCTAACCTGAAAAAATTAATTGAAATGGGTTCTGCTCGTGAGGACTTAGTATTATTAGGTGCTATGCCTACTATTACTCCTCCATTATGGGCAACATTGGGTACAGGCTGCTATCCAATGACACATGGTATTATTGACTATAATATTCAAGTACCTGGTGAATTAGATTTAACTCAAGAAGCATTTATGAGTAAATTCTTAAAAACTGAACCAGTTTGGAATATTGCTGCTGAAGCAGGGAAGAAAACATTAGTATTCCACTGGCCAGGTGGTGCTTGGCCTCCAACTATCGACAGTCCAAACTTAATGGTTGTTGATGGTACTTCTCCAGGTGCTATGGGTAACTTTACTCATAAAGTTGACGAAGAATTTATTATTGTTGCTACTACCAAAACTTCTAAAGGTGGTTTCCGTGGCTATTGTGGTACAAGCAGCCATATTGACGGTGACATTTCTGAACAAAAAGCACCAAAACGTGCAATGACTATGGACCCTAAAGACCCTCGTATTAAAGAGTTCTACGAAAATGAATATTTAGAAGGTTTAGTATTCCAAGATTGTGCTCCTGGTATGTTCTCTATCCGTAACTCCATTGCTTTTGAAGGTGCAAACATGGATGAATTAGCTGACTGGGCAGTTCATCTGTCTATGTCTCCAATCAGCGAGCCAGAAGGTTGGGCAAATGCTCCAGAAGGTGCTAAAGAATTTACTATTTACTATATGTGGGGTCATGTTCAAAGACCTGCATTAATTTTAAGAAATGCTGAAGGCAAATATGACCAAGTAGCTGTTTACTTGTCTAAAGAAATGCCTGAGCCATTATATGTATTAGATAGAGATGTTTATACAAGAAACTGCCCAGATGTAATGGGTGATAAAAAAGGTAATCCAATTAAAGTAGTTCGTAATATGCGTGCTTTGGAAATCGCTGAAGACGGTACTTATGTAAGCATGTGGGCTGGTGGTGCTGTTAACTGCGAAAACAGCGACTGCTGGTATCCAAGATGGATTTTTGACAAAGTAATGGAACGCTTTGGTCCTCCACCAGCAACTTCCATGGCTGCTTGCCAAGACCCTAACTTAATCTTGAAATGCTCTCAGGAACAATGGGCACAATCTGCTGAATGGCAAGCAAATGCTATGAAACACATGATGGATAACCATGATGTAGAAGTAATCTTCTCCCACTTCCATGGTCCAGACTTATCCGGTCATGCTTATATGAAATATTTGAAAAACCGTGACACTTCTGTCGTAGATGAAGCAGAAGTACGCAAATGGCATGA
>JAFXJE010000197.1 GCA_017532485.1 Peptococcaceae bacterium
GTTTTTGGTACAGTTTGTGTTTTAGAGAATATTTATTAAGTGAAAGGATTTCTGCAAATTAGAGGGAAATTAGCACATAGTGAATTGAGAGAGGATGTGAAGAATTGGCTAGAGTAAGAAAAAAATCAGCAGTTCCAGTATATGCAGTAGCATCTATTTGGTTGTTTTGGGGATTGTTTTTGCCAATGTATAAAATCAGCCATTTTGTGATTTTAGGGATAATTTCTTATGGCGTGTATAAAGTGAATAGTTTTATTTTCCGTGGAAAATGGGTTGAGGTGGCTGACCCAGAGCCGGAACCAGAATTAACTGGTGATAAGGAATTGGATGAGCTGATTGTGCAAGGTCATCAAGCAGTACGGCAGATGCGACAATTTAATCAACAAATCCATGATGCAAAATTATCCGAGCAAATTAACCGTTTGGAAGAAGTAACAGGTAAAATTTTCAAATATGTTGAAAAAAATCCTGAAAGTTTGCCACAAGTGCGTAAATTTATGAATTATTATTTACCAACTACCTTAAAAATGCTGCAATCTTATACAGAAATGGCAGGGCAAGGTGTGAACGGCAAAAATATTGATACGACAATGGCTAAAGTAGAAGAAATGATGGATACTATTGTGCGAGCCTTTGAAAAGCAGTTGGATAGTTTATTCGGGGCAAAGGCTTTAGACATTTCTACAGACATCACTGTATTGGAAAATATGTTGGTTCGAGAAGGATTAATCGAAGATGAATTAAAAAAAGGAGCGAATAAATAATGAGTGAACAACAAGTACCACAATTAACATTAACCCCTAATTTGAATGAGATTGAAATTGTGACCACAGAAGAAAAACAAGAAATTGCGCCAGTGGAACAAAATATTTTAAGTCCAGAAGAACAAAAAGTAGTTTCAGACTTTGCCAAACAAATCAATTTGCATGATGCTAATCAAGTATTGATGTATGGTGCTGGTGCTCAAAAAAATATTGCTGATTTTTCTGAAAGTGCTTTAAATAGTGTTCGGACCAAAGACTTAGGTGAGGTGGGCAATGCTTTATCTAGTTTGGTGGTAGAATTGAAAAGCTTTGATTTTGACGGAGAAGAAGAACAAGGATTTTTTGCTAAATTGTTCAAAAAGAGCAAAGACCAATTGGAAGAATTAAAAGCACAATATAGCAAAGCAGAAGTAAATGTAGAAAAAATTGCTGAGGTATTGGAACAGCATCAAATCAGCCTGATGAAAGATGTAGCTATGCTGGAGCAAATGTACGATTTAAACTTGAAATATTATAAAGAATTGACTATGTATATTTTGGCTGGTAAAGAAAAATTGGCTGAAGTGCGTGCTACAGAAGTAGTAGCTTTGCAGGAAAAAGCTGCTCAAAGCAACTTAACCGAAGATGCTCAAGCTTATAATGATTTAGTTAATGTCTGCAATCGCTTTGAAAAGAAATTGCATGACTTGGAATTGAGCCGGATGGTAGCTTTACAGATGGGTCCACAGGTGAGAATGCTGCAAAACAATGATACGATGATGATTGAAAAAATCCAATCTTCTTTAGTTAATACTATTCCACTTTGGAAGAGTCAAATGGTTTTGGCCTTGGGGATGGAAAATGCACGAAGAGCAACTGAGGCACAAAATGCAGTAACTAATATGACTAATGAATTGTTGAAGAAAAATGCAGATATGCTGAAACAAGGTACTGTGGATATTGCAAGAGAGTCTGAAAGAAGCATTATTGATATTGAGACCTTGCAGCATACTAATGGTCAGTTGATTTCTACTTTAGATGAAGTATTGCAAATTCAGCGAGAAGGTGCTCAAAAACGCTATGAGGCTGAACAGGAACTGCAGAGAATTGAAGGCGAATTAAAAGCCAAACTGATGGAATTGCGATAAAGGATGGATGAGATGAAAAAGGGATGGTTGAGAGACCGCAAGGTTGCCATTGTGATTACCATTATCATTATGATTTTATCTACAGGCTTTGGGGCGCATCGCTCTTTAGAAAATAGAGGCGAGTATGCAGAGTGGGTATTTTATCATGGCAGTTATGGTGATGGTGGTGGTATTCAGTCTGAACTGGATACAAGGGCTGGTTTAGCAAGCAATTTACTGATTGTTGCTGGTCGCTATCTTGATGATGAAGATGAGGCAGTACAACGCTTAAAAAATGCGCGAGAAGCATTGGTGCAAGCAGAAGATATTGGAGAAAAATATATTGCTAATGAAGAATTATCACAAGCAGCAGATAATTTGGCACAAGTGTTGAATGCTTGCAGCTTAACAGAAAATGATCGCCGTTATCAGCGAGGAATTATTGTTGAGATGGAGTCAGCCAATGAGATAATCGGGCATGATGAGTATAATACTTTAGCTAATGCTTACAACCGTAATGTGTTGGGCAGCTTTCCTGCTAATATACTAAAAGAAATTGTTGGTGTAGAGGAATTGGAAACATTTAACTAAGATAGAGGGATTTTTGTGAAAAAACAAAAATATAGTAGGGTTTTATTCCTGTGCTTGCTCTTGTGTTTGACAACAGCAACGGCAGCTTGGGCAATAGTAGAGCCGCCACCTGAAGTTTATGTCGGTGATTATGCTGATGTTTTGAGTGCAGAAACGGAGCAATTAATTATTGAGGAAAATGAACGATTAGAGGCTTTGACAGGGGCTCAGATTGTAGTTGCAACGGTAGATTTTTTGGACGGCATGGAAATAGAAGATTATGCTTATACCGTTTTTAATGAGTGGGGCATAGGTGATGCCGAGAAGAATAATGGTTTATTGCTCTTGTTGGTTATCGGTGAAGAAAATTATTGGGCGATGCAAGGCGACGGTATTTATAGAGCTTTGACTAGTGGAATGTTGGATGAATATTTGTTTACCTATTTGGAAGACGATTTTGCTGTCGGGGACTATGATGCTGGTGTGGCTAAAGTATTTCAGGCCTTTGTGGATTGGTATGATAACTATTATCAACTAAACGAAAATACCTTTCCGTCAAATGATGTTATTTCTGGGTCAAATAACTATGAAGAAAATGAAGACATTGATGGGGGCGGACTTGTCACATTTATTGTTTTCATTGTTGTGCTAGTGATAATTATATCAATTATTAGACGCAATAAAGATAGGGAAAACAGAAAGAATAATAGCCACAATTATCCTAACAATCCTAATTATCCTAATAGTTATCCTAATATGTCAGGCGGCTCTATGAACAGTGGCAGGACTTTTAGACCGTATATTTATCCGAGGACAAGCAGCAAACCTAGAAATACTACTAGACCTCAAAGCAAGCCTGCTAGTTTTGGAGGAGGCAGCAGTAGAGGTGGTGGTGCCGGTCGAAGTTCAGCTGCAGGATTAGGCAGAAGTATCGGTCGAAGCATCGGCTCAAGTGTTGGCAGAAGCTTTGGTGGAGGTCGCTCCAGAGGTGGCGGAGCAGGACGGCGATAGGTGTTGACAATGCTTGGCAAATGGGGTAAAATGAAACGGTAAATGAGCAGTTTTAAGCAATTAAAAATTATAGATGTAAACTTTGAGGAGGAATTTGCAAAATGGCAAAAGAAAAATTTGAACGTACTAAACCCCATGTAAACATTGGTACAATCGGCCACGTTGACCATGGTAAAACAACAACAACAGCAGCTATCACAGCTGTATTAGCTACCCAAGGTAAAGCTAAAGTACAAAAA
>JAFXJE010000198.1 GCA_017532485.1 Peptococcaceae bacterium
AAAGTCTTCATCTTCGGTATCATCTGCACCTACTACAGCTTCCTCTAATTGAGAAATAGAGTTGCGTAACATTTCTACAGTCACACCCTCTGCAAGTTCCACGAAAACCTTTGTATCAGTTACTTTCTTCACTGTACCCACAAAACCACCAATAGTAATTACGCGGTCTCCAGCCTTCAATGCATTCAACAACTCTGCACGTTTCTTAGCTTGGGTTTGCTGTGGACGCAAAATCAAGAAGTACAAAATAGCCAACACCAACAACATGGAAATTAAAGAAGAATTCATTACCTTTTCCACCTCCATCTAAACTTTTTCATTTATTTCCCCATAAAATCTAAAAATCCTTTTCTAGCGTTGAAATTTTTGATAAAAATTTTCCTTAAATTCCAACATTCTATCTTCTAAAATTGCTTGACGAATATCTTGCATCAAATGAGTTAAGAAATGGATATTATGAATAGTAGTCAAACGAATACCCAATACCTCACCAGCCTTCAACAAGTGGCGAATGTAAGCTCTACTGAAATTACGGCAAGCATAACAATCACAACCATCTTCTAACGGCCGAAAATCATGAGCATATTCAGCATTACGCACCACCAACTTGCCATTGCGAGTAAATACCGTACCATTACGACCGATACGCGTAGGCAACACACAGTCAAACATATCAATCCCCAGCATAACACCTTCCAAAAGATTTTCAGGTGCCCCCACGCCCATTAAATAGCGTGGTTTATTTTTTGGCATTAGTGGTGTTGTATAGCTTAACATTTCATACATTTTTTCAGCAGGCTCACCTACACTCAAGCCGCCGACAGCGTACCCTGGTAAATCAATAGCTGTAATTTCTCTAGCACTTTTTTCCCTTAAATCGCGATACATACCACCTTGAATAATCCCAAAAAGTGCTTGGTCTTCTCTTTTATGCGCAGCTTTACAGCGTTCCAGCCAACGAGTAGTACGGTCAGCTGACTGCTGCACATATTCATAGCTAGCAGGATAAGGTGCACATTCATCAAAAGCCATAATAATATCTGCACCTAAAGCATTTTCAATCTCCATAACACTTTCTGGCGTAAACAAATGCTTAGAACCATCAATGTGAGAACGAAATTCTACGCCTTCTTCTTTAATTTTACGCAAATCGCCCAAGCTGAAAACTTGGAAACCACCACTATCAGTTAAGATTGGTCTATCCCAATTCATAAATTTATGCAAACCACCTGCTTCTTTCACCAGCTCATGCCCTGGTCTCAAATACAAATGATAAGTATTACTCAAGATAATTTGCGCATTACAATCTTTTAATTCCTCTGGAGTCATTGTTTTTACCGTAGCCTGTGTCCCTACCGGCATAAAAACAGGTGTCTGGATATCACCATGTGTTGTATGGAATACCCCTGCTCTTGCACCTGTATCCTTACATTCTTTAATCAACTCATATTCAAATGCCAAAACATTCCCCACCTTTCTATTCAATTTAACTTAAATAATTAACATTGCATCGCCAAAAGAGAAAAAGCGATATCTTTCTCGCACAGCTTCTTCATAAGCTGCCAAAACATTTTCTCTCCCTGCTAAAGCACTAACTAACATCACCAAAGTCGACTTCGGTAAATGAAAATTCGTAATCAAACCACTAATTATTTTAAATTCATAGCCGGGATAAATAAAAATATTGGTATCGCCTTCACCAGCCTCAATACGGCCATTTTTAGCAGCACTTTCCAAAGTACGCGTTGAAGTGGTACCTACGGCAATAACTCGTCTGCCTTCATCTAAGGCTGCATTAATTTTGCTCGCAGCTTCTTCGGTAACTTGATAAAACTCCTGTGCATTTCATGCGATAAAATATCATCTACCTGCACAGGTCGGAAAGTCCCTAAACC
>JAFXJE010000199.1 GCA_017532485.1 Peptococcaceae bacterium
CACCATCGTTGGCAAAGGAACTAAGATTGATAACTTGGTACACTTGGGCCACAACGATATTCTGGGTGAGAACTGCTTGGTTGTTGCTCATGTAGGTATCTCCGGTAGTGTTACCGTAGGTAATAACGTAACCTTTGCTGGTCAAGTTGGTACTGTAGGTCATATTACTATTGGTGATAATTGCGTGTTTGGTGGCAGAACTGGCATCACTAATAATATTCCGTCCAACTCCTTTATGGCAGGATTCCCTGCGATGCCTCATAAAGAATGGTTGCGTCAAGAAGCTAATATTCGTAAATTAGGCGATATGTTAAAACGAGTTAAAACCCTTGAGAAAGAACTGCAAAAATTACAAGAAAAGTAATTTTGCAAAGTGGTGTAATTAGTGTTAGGTTATTATATAGTTAAATTGTTTAGTAAGCTGATGTGTGTTGCTCCTAAATGGTTGCGTAATTTAGTAGCTAGCTTGCTAGGTGGTATTGCTTGCGCTTTCATTCCTAAGTGGCGTATGGACATGGCAACAGCCAATGTAATGGAATGCTTAGGTGTAGATGAAACTCGTGCGAAGCAAATTGCAGATGGTAGTTTGAGAAGATTTGGTCGTATGATCGTGGAAGTAATGCGCTTTCCTCTGTTGAAGGCTGAGAATATTAACGAACTTGTAAAAGTAGAAGGTTTAGAATATTTAGAGGCTGCTTATAAGGAAAATAAAGGCGTTATTATGGCAACCGGTCATTATGGCAATTGGGAACTTTTAGGTGCTACTGTTGCATTGCATGGTTATCCGATGCTTTCAATTGCAAGAAAGCAAAATAATAGTCACATGGATAAATTCATCAATGAATATCGTGAGATTGTTGGTCAGAAAGTGGCTTATAACCATGGTGAGCGCGGATTGCTTGCTATTAGTAGAATGCTGAAGGAGAAAAATCTGCTTGGCATTTTATATTTCAAGATACAGGCGACAGTAGTTGTGAACTTGATTTGTTTGGCAAAAATAGTGGTATGCCTTTAGGGCCTGCTGCTTTGTCAAGAATTTATGGTTCTCCTATTCTACCTATTTTTATGCACAATAATGATGATGGAACGTGTACTGCTAAGATTCATCCGCCTTTGTATACTCCCAAAACCAAAGATAAAGAAAATGATTTTTATGTTGTTACTAGACAGCTTACTAATATTTTAGAATACGAGATTATTAGTGACCCGGAAATGTGGTTTTGGGTTCATGATAGATGGAAAGATGGTCGTCGTCGTTTTGACGAAAAAAGAAGATAAAGGAGGAGAACAATGACTGCTAAAAATAAGCAACATACTATTTGCAAAGAGATTTCTTATTCCGGTATCGGTTTGCATTCTGGTAAAGATGTGTTAATGACTTTTAAGCCTGCAGCAGTAAATACTGGTGTCGTTTATGTTCGTACGGATTTGCCCGGTCGTCCTGAAATTAAAGCTTTAGCAGAAAATGTAAGTTCTACCGTTAAGGCTACTACAATTAGTGCCAATGGAGCAGAAGTTTTTACTGTAGAACATTTAATGGCAGCTTTGTCTATGATG
>JAFXJE010000200.1 GCA_017532485.1 Peptococcaceae bacterium
AAATACTTAAAGTTTGCCCTAATGTTCTTATTTGCCTCAATTTTCTCGAAGAAGCAGAAAAAAAGCATATCCATATTGATTTAAATAGCTTAGAAGCACAACTAGGTGTCCCTGTTTTAGCTCTTGATGCCAAAAACAAAAATAGCAAACAAGTAATTTTGACTAAACTTGAGCAGCTTTGCCAAACAAAGCAGCAAATTTATCCTGTTGAAAATTTGCAAGACCTATTAGCTGAAAATTTTATCCAGACAGCAGAAGATATTTGCCACCAAGCAGTTCAGCTGCCAAGTCAAGGACGAATGCAAGATTTTGACCGTAAACTTGATAATATTTTAACCAGCAAATTAATTGGCTACCCACTTATGCTGCTTCTTTTAGCTTTAATCTTTTGGCTTACCATTGTCGGTGCCAATTACCCGTCTCAATTATTAAGCCATTTTTTTGGCTTTCTCCAGCAACAGCTTAGCCTTATTTTATTTGCTTGCCATTTGCCGCTTTGGCTTCACGATTTGCTTGTTTTAGGCATTTTCCAAACCGTTACCTGGGTTGTCGCTGTCATGCTGCCCCCAATGGCTATCTTTTTTCCTCTTTTTAACCTTTTAGAAGATAGTGGCTATTTGCCAAGAATTGCCTACAATTTAGATAAACCATTCCAAGCCTGTCACTCCTGTGGCAAGCAAGCCTTGACCATGGCAATGGGCTTCGGCTGCAATGCTGCCGCTATAGTCGGCTGTCGCATTATTCAATCACCTCGGGAACGCCTACTCGCCATTTTGACCAACAGCTTTGTCCCTTGCAACGGCAGGTTTCCTACTTTGATTACCCTTTTAACTTTATTTTTTGTCGGTGCAAGCAGTGGTATTCTTTCTTCTCTATCGGCAGCCTTGCTTTTAACTGCTGTCATTCTTTGTGGTGTCACTTTAACTTTCCTTACCACTAAGCTGCTCTCCCTGACTTTGCTTAAAGGTATGACTTCGACCTTTATCCTAGAGCTGCCACCTTACCGCAAACCACAATTTGCACGCGTCATTGTTCATTCTTTTTTTGATCGTACTCTTTTTGTTCTGCGTCGTGCAGTTACTGTAGCTGTGCCGGCAGGATGCTTAATTTGGCTCGCTGCCAACCTTACTATTAACGGAACTACTGTTTTACAATACTGCACAGCTATCCTCGACCCTTTTGCTCGTCTCATCGGCTTAGACGGTGTAATCTTACTCGCTTTTATCCTAGGTTTGCCTGCCAATGAAATAGTCCTTCCTCTCATAATTATGACCTATACAGCCCAAGCCAGCCTCGTTCAAATGGAGCAGCCTGCCCAACTTTACCAACTGCTCTTAGCTAACGGCTGGACAGAAATCACAGCTCTTTGCACTATTCTTTTTTCCCTGCTGCATTGGCCTTGTGCAACTACTTTGTTAACTATAAAAAAAGAAACCGGCAGTTGGAAATGGACTGCTTATGCTGCACTCCTTCCCACCCTTGCCGGTGTTCTGATTTGTTTTATTTTATCTCACGCCATTACTTATCTAGGTTAACCCTTACAGATGTACTACACGTTCTTTAATTTCTTTTGTCTTCCCTACATTCCAAAAGTTTTCGCCCAAATAACCACAAGTTCTGCGAGTAACATTCATCTTACTATGGTCTTTATTGTGGCATTGTGGACATTCCCATTCCATGTCATCATTTAATTTGATTTCACCATCAAAGCCACATACTTGGCAATAGTCGGACTTGGTATTAAATTCACCATATTGAATATGGTCATAGATGAAACTGATTAAAGTTTTTACAGCTTCCAAATTATTTTCCATATTCGGAATTTCTACATAAGAGATAGAACCACCAGAGGAAATTTTTTGGAATTCACTTTCAAAAGTAAATTTGCTGAAAGCATCAATCGGTTCACGCACATCAATATGATAAGAATTAGTATAATAACCTTTATCTGTAACATCTTTAATCGTGCCATATTTTTCGCGGTCAATTCTCGCAAAACGATAGCACAATGTTTCCGCAGGTGTGCCGTATAAACTAAAGCCTAGACCTGTTTCTGCACGCCAATCATCTACTGCTTTTCTCAAACGACGCATTACTGCCAAAGCAAATGCCTTACCTTCCTCAGTAGTATGACTGCAGCCTTTGACTAAAGTAGTGAGCTCATACAAACCGATATAACCCAAGGATAAAGTAGAATAACCATTTTCTAAATAACGGTCAATCACTTCACCTTGTTTTAAGCGTGCAATCGCACCATATTGCCAATGAATAGGACTAATATCAGATTTTGTCCCACGCAGCGCTTTATGACGGCACATCAAAGCTTCAAAACATAATTGTAAGCGTTCGTCCATCAATTGCCAGAATAATTCTTCATTGCCTCGTGCCAAAATACCGATTTGAGGTAAATTCAAGGAAACTACACCTTGATTAAAACGACCTTCCCATTTATACTTACCGTTTTCGTCTTTCCAAGGAGACAAGAAAGAACGACAACCCATACAGCTGAATACTTCACCCTCATAATTTTCTCGCATTTTTTTCGCAGAAATATAATCAGGATACATGCGTTTAGCAGAACATTGAGCTGCCAATTCTGTCACATAATCGTATTTACCACCTTTTAAGCAGTTACATTCATCTAAAACATAAATCAATTTAGGGAACGCAGGTGTTACATAGACACCTTGTTCATTTTTAGTTCCCCGTAAACGTTGACGTAAAATTTCTTCAATAATAGCAACATTTTCTTCCACATATTCATCATTTTCGTCAATATATAAGAACAAAGATACAAACGGTGCTTGTCCGTTAGTAGTCATCAAGGTATTAATTTGATATTGAATAGTTTGTACGCCGGAACGCAATTCGTCCTGCAAACGCCATTGTACCAAACGGTCAATATCTTCTTTGCTCATTTTGTCGCCAAATTCAGCCGTAATGCTGTCTTCGTATTTTTTACGGCTTACGCGCAAATATTTACCCAAGTGGCGTACATCGACAGATTGACCACCATACTGATTGCTGGCTACGGCTGCAATAATCTGAGTAGTGATTGTACAAGCTACTTGGAAACTTTTTGGTGGTTCAATCATCTTGCCGTTCATTACTGTCCCATTATCTAACATATCGCCAATGTTAATTAAGCAGCAATTGAAAATAGGCTGAATAAAGTAATCAGCATCATGGAAATGCAGCACACCATTTTCATGCGCAAGAGCAATATGTTCTGGCAGCAAAATTCTCTTAGTTAAATCGCGAGAAACTTCGCCAGCGATATAATCACGCTGAGTAGAAGCCAACATAGTATTTTTATTGGAATTTTCTTCAGCCAATTCTTTGTTTTCGTTGCGCAATAATTTTAAAATCGCTTCGTCAGTAGTATTGGACTTACGCAACAACATTCGCTGATAACGATAAATAATATATTTTTTTGCTAAAGTATATTTATTGGCAGCTACCAAATTTTCCTCAATAATATCTTGGATAGTTTCTACCGGCATAGGGTCTACATATTGCTTTTCTACGATAGCCACGATTTCCGCAATCAATTCATCTGTCGCCTTTTCCGCAGCTTCTACGCTGGCATTTGCTTTTTGAATTGCTTGGATAATTTTATCTGCTTCGTATGGAGCAATTCGTCCGTCCCTTTTTTGTATCTGCATAGTTTTCTCCTCTTTCTTGCATAAGTTCATTTTTACATTTCCTTCAAATTAAGAATTCGTTGGTTTTCCGAGCCTCTAAAAGGCAATTTCAGATTGCGTTGAGCCAAAATAAAAGGTCCATCAACTAAAACATGAATATGCTCCATAATTTTCCGCACAGTTTCATCACCTTGAGCAATCCACGCCTGAATATCTTGCTCATACACATAGCCTGTATAACACCAGATATCTTTTTGAGGATACATTTCTGCTACTGCCTCTAAAATCTTTAACACCGTTTCCCTATTTTCCGGTGCCAAAGGTTCTCCTCCCAATAAACTAAAGCCACGAATATATTCTGGTGCCAAAGCCTGCAAAATTTCTGTCAAAGCAGCTTCTGTAAACTCCTCACCATAAGCAAAGTCCCATGTCTCTGCATTAAAACAACCTGGACAATGATGAGGACAACCACTGACAAACAGCGACACCCTTACCCCTGGACCATTGGCAACATCAGTCTTTTTTATCGCCGCATAATTCACCGTTCCACCTCTATAAATTCATTTTTAATATTTTCTCCCGTAACACAAAGTAAAGATATTATACTATATCTCGAGACTTCTAACAACCTCAAAAGATATTCAAAAATTCAATAACTTGACAAGCTTTTCCAAAGCTTCCCATTACTTAGTTTCCCCTTAAAATCAAGGTAGAATATTGTATGTAGAAGGCTCCCTTAAGTTGAGGGAGCTGTTGTAACCAATGATTTTTTTCGGTTACAACTGAGGGATATGTCATTTTGACACGTAAAAAAAGAGACCCTCTTGCGAGAGTCTCTTTTATACTCAACGAGTAAGAATTACATGTTGAATAATACGTCAGCTACGGAACCATCT
>JAFXJE010000201.1 GCA_017532485.1 Peptococcaceae bacterium
CCTAAACAACCACAACAGCTATCATTCAATGATAGTCAATAACGTCCGTATGTTCCTGAAGAAGAAAAGCAACATAATCCATACAACTATAAAGACAAGCAAAGGCTTGTCTTTTTTTACTGTATAGGAAATTGCGTTTTTAAAAAAAGTATGATATAATAGAAAACGAGTCAAAAATGACATAACAAAAAGAGGTAGTGCAAAACCTCGGATAATGTTATTAAATTTTTGCTTTCTCCGTTAATTGAAAGTTGGCGCCTTGTGGTTTTGTGAAAATGGTTTAAAGTATTAAGAAGAATTGCCCCAAGATTTGAATTTTTCAAAAAACGGAGTGCCGTTAAGGCAAATTTGAAAAAGAGTCATTTTATGACCGCACTTGCACAAGAGAGGGTCGAAATGAAATGACAGGGAAATAGACGTTCTCCATGAATTGCGAAGTGTATGGAAACGTCTTTTTTCTTTTGGAATAAACAAACGTAATTTATTCTCATGTTTATGATGTTTGGCATAAATGCCGTAATAACGAATCATCTTAAAATGTTTTTCGGGTATGTGGATAATTAACTTTTTGATGAAGTCAACGGCAGAAACAGTTTCAGTAATTAAATTGTTGTCTTCGTGGCGGTTGTAGTGGAAAGTGACATTTTCGCCGTCATAATTATCAATTCTTGAAGTAGCAATAACAGGTCTGCCAAGATATCTTCCGATATATTTTAAAACATCCTGATTGTTTGTAAGAGTAGGTTTAGCATATACATAGAAACCATTAGGACAATGCTTGTAGATGTAAGATTTAACTTTTTTAAAAGATTTGCCGATATGAGCTTCAAGATAATTCAATAAAGTAAAACGAAAAGATTTACGAAGTAGTTCATAATGAAAATGTTTAACGGTACGCCAGATAGAGAAGTTACCGGAAGCACCTTCAGAAATAAGCATATGGATATGAGGGTTCCATTGAAGACTACGTCCGAAAGTATGAAGAACACAAATAAACCCGGGAGTAAAATTCTCGGATTTGCTAAGTTTTTTAAACATAAAGAAGATAGCATCTGCGGTAGCTTTAAAAAGAAAGTTTAGCAGGGAACGATCTTTTCTGAAAAAAATTCTTAATTCCTCAGGAATAGTAAAAACACAGTGTCTGTGGGAAGAGTGAACAAGTTTGAAAGACATGGCGGTTGAACGTTTTCTGGAGTAGAGGTTTCCGCAGGAGGTACAAAAACGACTTCTGCACCTGAAAGGAGAAACCATAAAATGAGAACAATGTTCGCAAAAGTAAAAAGCATACCCCCTTTTGTAGTCACCGCAATGAATCATTTTATCCACATTTTCAATAACAGTATCACGAATTTTAATATTAGAATTAAGAAGCTTGTGAAAATGGTCTGCAAAAATGTTTTGTAAAATACTCATATGCATATTTTACCACAAGATTAGAAAAAAGAAAAGCCTACCCCTCAAGATTGAGGGGCAGGGGTGTTGATGTGCGAGTCATCGCACTTTTTTATATTTAGAACTTCGCTCTGCTTCCGCAAGCGTGCGCAACGCCAGCTACGCCGGCTTTTGCCCTACGCTTGCTATTTTACTGGTAAGCAAGCGCAACGCCAACTACGTCGGCTTTTGCACTTTGCTTACTTCAAATAATGCGCTCTATTGTCGCTCGACAAGCTCGCTATATAAAAGCTAGTTTTATCTCACTTGTTGGTCCTCCAATTTTGTGGTAGTCGGTTTTTTCTGCCCTTTGCCAAATGCACTTGATTCTCGGTAGCTTCTCGGCGTAGCCGAGTAAGCTTTGTTCGCGACTAGGGCGCATGCGGATTGTTGGCTATTTTTATGCGCCCTAGCGCGTCCCCTAGAAGGCAATCGGCGAAGCCGACCGGTCAGCTTGTATCGGATTCTGACCTTTGCCTTCTACCCCTACCCAGTGAAGAAAGCTAATAAAATAAAATGATCTAAAAAAAGAATAGCGTTTCAGCTGCTTTCTATTTAAGCTTAGTGTAGCTTTCTTCACTTTGCCCTTCCCCATAACCGGAAGGGCAGGGCAGAAAAAACCAATTCTTTTTTTAGTGAAGTGTTCCGCTATATTCTAAATATATGGAAAACTTAAAATCTTCGAGATTTTAGTTTCCCACACATTTATCATAGCTATATATCACTCCGAAGAACTAGATAGTTTATTTTGAATATGCTTCGGTCGAAGTTTTATTGCTCCGCGCGCCTTCGAACCTATCCTGCGCTTTGCGCTCCTCAATTCGCTTCAGGCTACGGCAATGATAGCGCCTTGCCTTCAGGTCAGTTGCGTCGCTACGTCGCTTGGAAGCTTCTCGGCAGGCTCCGCTCGAAGTTTAGCCGGACTGTATGTCAAGTCTTATTTCCTAGGAGAGTGTAGCTATTCCTTCCGCTTGCGCTCTGGCCACGTCTTGGTAGGGCTTAAAAAAAGCCCTCCAAGGCGTAGCCTTCTCCGCTACAACAGCGAGAAAAAAAGTCCTATATGTCTCTCAAAGACAAGCTATAATATGACTGAAAGACTTCCTTTATTTAATACATTAGAAACAACTGCAACGGAGCAGAGAAAGGAGAAAAATGGCAAGAAGAACACAGAACTTAGATAAGGCTGTAGAAATGGCACTATTCACACTAGCAACAGGAGCGAAAACCACGGAAATCAAAACAGTCTATAAAAACGGTGAGGAAGTGGAAACGGTGGAAACTGTAAAGCAACTAGCACCTGACTACAAGGCACTACAAATGTGGTTATGCGCAAAAATGCCTGAAATATGGGGAGATTTAGCAAACCGAGAGGATGGCAGAGTAGACGAACTCTTAGAAAAAATAACAGAGCTATGCGAAAGCCAAGAGAAAGTACAATAAAAAAAAGGCTTCGGAAAGCCTTTTTATGCTCTAAATGGTTGACAAACCACCCTTAATATGCTATTATGATATTGTCGATAACATAAACAACATACCGAGAGGAGGTGTACCATTTTGGACAATTATAACATAATAGACGTAAAAAGTCAATCCATACTAGAGAAATTAGCTGAAAGAATAAAATATAAAGAAAGGATATTACCATACCTAGAGGAAGTCTACACAAGCGACACCAGTATGACAATAGCTGATAGGATAGAGCAAAAAGTTGAGAACCTTAAAAATTGCGCAAAGGAAATTATGCTACATGATGAGACGGGACAAATAACAGGAGCAAAATTCTGCAAGCACAGGCTCTGTCCAGTCTGTAACTACCGAAGGAGTACCATGCTATGGCATAAGGTCAAAGAGGTCATAAAGGACCTTGATACAGACTTTCTGCTTATTACCTTAACAGTAAGAAACTGCGAAGGATGTCGGTTAAAGGAAACGATAGACCATATACTGCAGTCATTTCATCGAATCACCTCCAGAAGAAAATGGCGCAAATGTTTTCATGGCTTTATAAGAGGGCTAGAGATTACATACAACTATGAGAAGAACACGTTCCATCCGCACATACATATACTGGTGTCAACTAGCCCTGAATACTTTAAGGAAGAGTATTTAGATATACAAACCTTAAGGGAATGGTGGGTACAGTCTGCAAAGCTAGACTATTATGTCCAAGTAGATATTAGAAAGGTAAAGGATAAAGACAATGCAATAGCCGAGGTTGTAAAGTATGCGGTCAAGATTGCTGACATATTAGAGCAAGAACAGGACGAGCAAAGACTGCAGGCTACTAAAACTTTATCACAGGCAATAGCAAATCGCAGACTAATGTCTACTGGTGGAAATATAAAAAAGCTAGCCAAAATAAAGAAAATAAACCTAGAGGATGATGTGCTTGATGAGGTATATGAAAAGCGAAAAAATTCAAAGTATTTCGTCTACAAAGACGGCAAGTATGTCGAGGAAAATTTTTAACAATCATAAAAAAGTAAACTGAAGGAGGTGTATCATGCGAGTTTATGCTATCGACAAGGAGAACAAAAGAGAAGAGTTTGAAAAGAGACTAGACTATAAATATAGGCTAATATACAGGCTAGGAGTAGCAACGGGCTTAAGGGTATCCGATATAATAACACTAGAAAAAAGGGCACTAGAAATAAGAGAGCCAACTATCAGGGAGCAAAAGACAGGAAAAAGCAAGAGGATATACATTCCGGCTAAACTTCGTGCGGAGCTAAAGAGTTACAGCCAAGCCAATGAAAAGTATATATTCCAAAGCGATATATCCGGAACGGGACATATAACAAATCAAGCCGTATGGAAGCACTTCAAAAAAGTAGCCAAGGAAGTTGGAATCAAGATAAATGTTGGCACTCATACAATGAGGAAAGCAAAGGTATATAACCTAATGAAAAAGGGAAAGGACTATACCTATATAAAAAACAAGCTCAACCATAGCAACCTAGCAGATACTCTGCTGTATATGCTAAAGCCATAAAACCACGAAACGTGGTTTATTTAGTCGAAAAATGGAAGGAGCAGAACAATGAATGTAGTTACACTAAACGGAAAAATCATAGATATTAGGACAAGGGACAAAGTAATCTATATCACACTACTATGCCATAACGGAAAAACATCAGGAGAATTTATACCAGTAACAATCTTTAACACTCAATTTTTCAACAGATATTTCTATATAGGCAAGTGGATAAGCATAAAGGGATACATACACATGAACGGGCATGACAAAAGTCAGCACAAAAAAATGGAAGTGATAGCTGATGAAATATACTTCTCAGGCAATGCTAACGAAATGGATATGTTTGTAAATGAATCACTTGCACAAGCGAACCAAGAACAACAACCTAAACAACCACAACAGCTATCATTCAATGATAGTCAATAACGTCCGTATGTTCCTGAAGAAGAAAAGCAACATAATCCATACAACTATAAAGACAAGCAAAGGCTTGTCTTTTTTTATATTTAGAACTTCGCTCTGCTTCCGCAAGCGTGCGCAACGCCAGCTACGCCGGCTTTTGCCCTACGCTTGCTATTTTACTGGTAAGCAAGCGCAACGCCAACTACGTCGGCTTTTGCAC